>JAASSM010000060.1 GCA_021767885.1 bacterium
CTGCGGGTGGTGGAGCGCTGGGCGGACGAGGTGGCCGTGTTGCTGGCCGGGCGGCTGGTGGAACTTTATCGGCCCGGCGACGTTGATGGTCCACGGCATCCGTTCGCACGGGCCCTCGCCGCGGCTGCGCCCGGCCCAGGACCCGGATCCCCCGACCGCGTCGCGTCGCCGCTGGCGAGGTCGTCCCCGGATCAGCAGCCACCCGCTCACGGATGCCCCTACGCACCGCGATGCCCCCTGGTCCAGCCGGCCTGTCGGCGCCGCCTCCCTGCGCTGCAGGATCTCGGCGAGGGGCGTCTCTTGCGATGCCCGGAGACGGATCGCCAAGCGCGGTAGCAATTTATTGACACGCCATTACCCGCTCTCTACATTTAGCCAACGGTTGCTGGTTCGGAGGCGAAATCGGCGATTTTCCGCCGCTGACGCGGGTTTTCGTGCGGCCTGCCTCCTGATTCCCCACACGAGCCGGGCGAAGCCGGTGCCACGTTCGACGCGACATTCTCGCGGGTCCTCCGGGGCCATGGGTACGGCCGGATTGGTTCCCTCGGAAAGGAGCTCCCACATGCTCCGGCGTCTCCGTCTTTTGCGGATCGTCTTCGGACTCTTCATCCTCGCCGCTGCACTCTTCGCGATGTCGGACGACGCCATGGCCCAGGGAACTCCCGGGACCATCAAGGGCATCGTCAAGGATGGCGAGACCGGCGATCTGCTCGACTACGCCAACGTGATCATCAAGGGGACCACGCGAGGCACCATGTCCCTCGGTGGCGGCGCGTACTACTTCCGCGGGCTGCAGCCCGGGACCTACACCATCCAGGTGCTCTACCTCGGCTACGAACCCATCGAGAAGACGGTGAACCTGCAGCCCGGCCAGACCGTGGATCTCGACTTCACCCTCGAGGTGACCATCGTCGAGACGCTGCAGGCCTTCGACGTGGACGCCGCGCGCTACATGGTCGAGGTCAAGAACGTGACCACCGAGCGCGAGATCGGCTCGGAGAAGTTCGAGCGTTACGCCATCGATACCGTGGAGGACGCGCTGTCTCGCGAGGCGGGCATCATCATGCGCGCCGGCCAGCTCTACGTGCGTGGCGGCCGTTCGGGCGAGGTGCAGACCCAGATCGACGGTGTCTCGGTGGACAACCCCATCGGCGGGCAGACCCTCTCGGTCTCCACGCTGGCCGTCGAGAGCGTCGAGGCGGTCACCGGCGGTCTGGACGCCGAGTACGGCAACGCTCTCTCCGGCGTCATCAACATCACCACCAAGACCGGCTCGCGGGAGAAGTTCGAGGGCGGTCTGCGCTTCCTGACCGACGACTTCGGCCGTCAGGACCGCACCTACACCAACTTCGACCGCTTCGAGTACGGCTTCGGCGGCCCGTCGCTCATCGACAACCTGACCTACTACATCTCCGGCGACGTGAGCTGGACCGACGGCGAGAACTACTCCGTGGCCAACCGCCCCGAGTACGACCTCAACATCGGCGACACCAACCTGCTCAGCTTCCGCCGTCGTCAGAGCAACACCGTGCGCGGCTCGGCCAAGCTGGCCTACTTCTTCGACGACACCGGCTCCAAGGAGCTCACCGCCGAGTACACGTACTCCGGCGGCTGGTATCAGAGCTACTCGCCCAACTGGAGCGTCGACGGCTACGCCCAGCGTCTGGTCTACATGCCCCGCCTCGAGCGGGTGAACTCCGGCGTGAACCAGGACGCCTACTTCTACACCGGCCGTCAGGTCCCGGTGTACTATGGGCCCTGGTACGAGACCATGCTGGCGGACTCCCGGCCGGCCATCGTCCTGGACAACCGCAACAGCAGCTTCATCCGCCAGACCGTGCCCATCCTCGAGGTGCGCTCGGCCGCCGACAACCGCGTCTACACCGTGGCGGCGCAGCCGGTGTTCGACGGCTTCCGCTACCCGTACAGCGAGTTCTCCACCGTGGCCGAGGACTCCAGCTACGCGGCCTTCAACGCGGCCAACAACGATCTGCAGTCCTCCACCTTCAGCCAGAGCGCCAAGCTCTACTGGAAGCACCGCCTGGACGAGACCACCTTCTACACCGTGGCCCTGGCGCTGGTGGCCTTCGACACCCGGCAGGACGTCAACGGCCAGGATCCCTACCAGTACAACCATGGCGGCGTCTGGTCGCCGGACCTGTTCTCCGGCCAGGTGAGCGTGTACCAGGCGGGGTCGGACTACTACACCGACCAGTTCAACCCGCTGTACATCACCACCAGCGACTACCCGTACTGGTCGGAGCAGTACAGCCGCACCTACTCCATGCGGTTCGACCTGACCAGCGCGCGCTGGGAGGGCCACCTGGTCAAGACGGGTCTGCAGCTGGTCTACAACGACCTCGAGCAGCTCGACCTGGCCTCGCCGGCCCGCGAGACCCGGAACCGCTTCACCGACGAGTGGAGCCTGGGCAGCAACCGCAACGAGTTCCACACCTACAACCCGGAGGCCTCCTGGTACCTGCAGGACCGGTGGGAGTACGAGGGCATGGTGGTGAACTACGGCTTCCGCTGGGACATGTTCTCGCCGGGGTCGGCCGCGGAGATCCGCCTGCGGAACGAGGACGTCGACCGCAACGTGATCAAGTACAAGACCCAGTTCTCGCCGCGTCTGGGCTTCGCCTTCCCCATCACCGAGCGTGACGGCTTCAGCTTCCACTACGGCCGATTCGTGCAGTTCCCCGGCCGGCAGTACCTCTTCGCCAGCCAGGAGGCGGTGGGCAACACCGGCACGCTGGGCAACCCGAACCTGGACTCGGAGACCACCATCAGCTACCAGGCGGCCATCCAGCATCAGTTCAGCGATTACCTGGCCGGCTCCTTCGCCATCTACTCCAAGGACATCTACGACCTCATCTCGGCCACCCAGGTGACCGACACCGAGACCGGAAACACCCTGGCGCGCTACATCAACAAGGCCTACGCGTCGGCTCGCGGCGTGGAGGTCTCCCTGGAGAAGCGGCTGAGCAACAACTGGCAGTTCGAGGTGGCGTACACCTTCGCCTACGCCGACGGCGTGGCCTCGAGCACCGAGTTCGGCGGCAACCCCGAGGGCCTGGAGTTCCTGCCGAGCCAGGAGCTGCCCCTGGACTGGGACCAGCGGCACACCGTCAGCGTGCAGCTCTTCCTCGAGCAGCCGGGCGCCTGGAACGGCGGCATCGACATCGTCTACGGTTCGGGATTCCCCTGGACCCCGGTCGATCGTTACGCCAAGCGCCAGGACCCGCTGCTGGAGAACAGCGAGCGGCTGCCCTCGACACTGGACGTCAACCTCCAGTTCCAGCGCCAGATCAACGTCTATGGCCAGCGGCTGACCCTCTACCTGCAGGGCTTCAACCTGCTCAATCAGGATCAGGTGGTCAGCACCTCGCCGGGGATCTTCCCGGGCATGAACAACGCCCAGAATGCGGGCCGGGCGTATCTCACCGAGACCGGCAAGTTCGGCGGCGCCTACCTGCAGGACGCCAACGGTGACACGTTCGACGAGTTCATCCCGATCAAGGACCCGCGGGCCTTCGCGCAGCACCGCCTGTTCCGCATCGGGCTTGGCTGGAGGTTCTAGCCGGGTCGCCCCGCAGACCCCGGCTGGCAATGCTCGGCGCCGGATCCGCCGGCGCGGCAAGGAAAGGGATGGAGATGACCCACAGCAGTAGCATGAGTCGGACCCTGCGGCGTGTCCGCGGACTCCTCCCGGTCCTGGCGGTGGCGCTGTCGCTGCTCGCCATGCCCGCGAGCGCGTGGGTGGACCTGGACGAGTACGGCGGTGGCGCGCCCCTCTACAATCCGCACGGGGCGTTCGTCCTGGACGGGTCCTACGTGATGAACGTGGGCGAGCTCCACATCAACATCACCAACTGGGGTCTGATCGGCTCGCACTACTCCAACGCGACCACCTACTCGGACGCCCCCTCGGCCCAGTGGCCGGCCGGCTCGGGCAACGAGTACCTGTGGGGCGCGGGCCTCTGGGTGGGCGGCGTGATCCTGGGCGAGCGACTGGTCTCCACCGGCCAGTACGCCACCGAGATCCGGGCGCAGGACAACCCCGAGGACACCATCTACGAGGCCATCAGCGGCGTGCTGGTGCGCCCGCCCGGCAACACGGACGCCAGCGGCCGGCGCTTCCCCGAGCCCAATCCCAACGATGACGAGGACTTCGACGACGACGGCAACCCGCTGATCGACGAGGAGATCCTCAACGGCTACGACGACGACGGTGACGGCCTGATCGACGAGGACTTCGGCCAGGTCGGCAACCAGATGATGGTCACCACGGTGTACGACAACACGCGGCTGGCGTCCGAGGCATTCCCCGATCACACGCCGCTGAACGTGGAGATCGTGCAGGAGACGTTCGCCTGGGAGAACGACCAGGTGGACGACTTCGTCGGCTTCCAGTACACCATCACCAACATCGGCGTCACCGACATCAACAACGTGTACATCGGCTTCTTCGCCGATGCCGACATCGGCCCGCGCGGCGCCGGGGGGACTGCGAGCGACGACATGGCCGGTTCCTTCCGGGGCGCCGTCCGCGCCTCCGACGGCAGCTGGGTTCCCGTCCAGGTGGGCTTCATGTACGACGCCGCCGAGGACAACCGGCTCGATGGCTACTTCGGCATCGCCTTCCTCAACCACGCCACCGACCCCACCGGCCGCACCGCACCGGAGACGGTCCGCCTGCGCACCTTCCAGCGCTTCAGCGGCCAGGCGCCGTTCGACCAGGGCGGCGACCCCACCAACGACGCCGAGCGCTACGAGCTGATGAGCGCCGACGAGTCGGAGTACGACAGCGACGTCCAGCCCGGCAAGCAGGAGGATTTCCGGTTCATGATCTCCGCCGGCCCCTTCGAGGTGGTGGAGCCGGATGCGGAGCTGGAGTTCCAGGTGGCCATGGTGGTGGGTCCGGGCCTGGACGGCATGCTGCGCAACTGCGCCGAGGCCATGCTGACCTGGTACGGCAACTACTTCAACGTCCTGGAGGATTTCCCCTCCGACGAGGACCCCTCGCTGACCATCGTCACGGGCGAGAACGGCCGCGAGACCGTGGTCTGCCGCGAGGACTTCGCCGACCCGGCGGACTTCGACCAGATCTACCCGGACTTCGGCGACCAGACCTGCCTGAGCCAGGAGTGGCTGCTGCAGAACGCCCAGCCCATCCAGCCCGAGGACATCTTCATCTACCAGCGCAAGCACTGCGCCATGGTCAACTTCGACAACTGCTTCGAGTGCTTCCGTCAGAAGCCTCACGAGCCCAACGAGTTGCCCGGCCAGGCCCAGTGCGACGAGGACGACTTCGAGCAGTACTGGAACTGCAACGAGGAGATCCCCGCGTTCCAGAAGGCCGGCTGCACCGGCGTGGGCGGCAACGAGACGCAGATCAACTGGCTGGTGGGCATGGCGCCGCCGCCGCCGGGCATGCGCGTCTGGCCCACCGACAACCGCGTGCACGTGTTCTGGGACAACGAGAGCGAGACCACCCTGGACGTGCGCCTGAACGCCATCGACTTCGAATCCTACCGCGTCTGGCGTGCGGACAACTGGACCCGCCCGTTCGGCTCCTCGCTGGACAACGGTCCTGGCTCGAACCTCTGGCAGCTCATCGCCGAGTACGACGTCATCGATTCCTTCGTGGTCGACTACGTGATCGGCCCCGAGGACACCGTGCGCGACACCCTGGCGCTCGGTCCCAACACCGGTCTGGATCCCATCCGCTACCGCCCGCGCGTCCTGGACGATCCCCAGTTCGCCGGGCTCGCGGACTCGATGCAGTCCGCCGTCGATCGCGATCCGGAGGGCCGGTACGACGATCGCCCCGCCCTCTTCGACCGCTTCGGCGATCCCATCGACGTCATGGTGCCGGTGCTGCAGTGGCAGGAGTACCCGGACGTGCTGGACACCTTCTGGGCGGTCACGCCGCGCGAGCAGGTCGAGGAGATCGATCCCGACACCGGCGAGCCCGTGATCACCGTGGTGGGCAAGGATCCGGTGGAGTTCTACGAGTACGTGGACGAGGCCGTCCACAACGGCTACATCTACTTCTACTCGGTGACCGCCACCGACCACGAGCTGCAGATCATGCCCGATGGCAGCTTCCGCATCGTGGGGGACGGTCTCTCCGGAGATCCGTCCAGCAGCTTCCAGAACTCCACCCCGGCCACCGAGGCGCAGACCGCCGCGGATCGCGAGGCCAACGGCGCCAACATCTTCGCCTATCCCAACCCGGCCACCCGGGAGGCCCTGGCCGAGTTCCAGCAGCTGTTCCCCAGCGGCGACGATCCCACGGGTGTGCGGGTGGCCTTCGCCAACCTGCCGCGCGCACGCAACACGATCAAGATCTACACGCTCAGCGGCGACCTCGTGGAGACCATCGAGCACGACGGCACGCAGGGCTACGGTGAGGCCTCCTGGAACCTCATCAGTCGCAACGGCCAGGAGGTCGTCAGCGGCATCTACCTGTACGTGGTCCAGTCGGACGACGACCGGTTCGATGATTTCATCGGCAAGTTCGTGGTGGTGAGGTAGTCCCGCTGCGACGGATCAGGCAAGCACGTCCCGTCATGCGACGGACCTGGAGGAAACCATGAAGCGCATTGCCCTGTTGCTGGCCACCCTGATGATGCTCTCCGGGGCCGCCTTCGGCGAACAGTTCGCCAAGGTCGGTACCTTCGGTGCGCAGTTCCTCAAGATCGGGGTCAGCGCGCGCGCCACCGGGATGGGGTCGGCCTACACCGGCGTGGCCGACGACGCGAACAGCGTCTTCTGGAACCCCGGCGGCCTGGTGAACGTGGTCACCAACGAGGTGGACATCAACCACGTCGAGTGGCCCGCGGACATCAACATCACCAGCATCGTGCTGGCCACCAACCCGCGGTCCATCCCCGGGACCATCGCGCTGTCGGCGCGGTCGGTGTGGCTGGATCCCATGCTGGTGCGGACCGGCTACGAGCCCAACGGCAACGGCCAGCATTTCGATGCGGGCGCGTCCACGTTCGGCTTCAGCTACGCCCGGTTCTGGACCGACAAGTTCTCGGCCGGTTTCACCCTCAACTACGTGCACGAGGGGCTGGCGGAGTCCTCGGTCAACACCATCGGCTTCGACTTCGGCATCATGTACCGCATCGGGGTCAAGGACCTGAAGCTGGGCATGGTGATCCAGAACCTGGGCGGCAAGATGACCTTCGACGAGACCGAGTCGAAGATGCCGACCACGTTCAAGGTGGGCGCGAGCTTCGTGCCCATCCACACCGACCACCACAAGCTCCTGTTCGCCACCGAGTTCTCCCACCCGAGCGACAACCAGGAGCGCGCGAACGTGGGCGCCGAGTACACCCTGAACAAGACGTTCCACGGGCGCCTCGGCTATCACATCAACTACGACACCGACGGCCTCGCGTTCGGCTTCGGCGCCGCGTTGCGGACCGGCGAGGACACCAAGCTCCAGCTGGACTACAGCGCCGTGGACATGGGCCCGCTGCAGTATGTCCACCGGCTGTCGCTGACGGTGGTCTACTAGCGGCGGACCGGCCCGGCCGGGCCCCTGATCCCCCGGCCCTGCGGTCCCCCTCCAGGTCGCGCTTCCCCTGGCCCCGCCATCCTCATGGCGGGGCCGGTCTTTTCCCCGGCGATCGGTTTCCGTATCTTGAGCATGCGCCCCGCCCCGCTCCGCTCGCTGGCCGGGCGCGGAACACCAGCCCCGGGAGGCATCATGACGAGGCCCTCGCTCTTCTTGCCCGCGCCCGCGCGCCCGC
>JAASSM010000061.1 GCA_021767885.1 bacterium
ACGATTCCCAGGATGGAAAACGCCGCGGCCTGCAGGCGGGCGGTGACCGCCGCCACCTCCGCATCGACGTCGTCGGTGTAGATGCCGGTGCCGATGATCCAGCCCCACGGCGCGAAGCCCTTGACGTACGACAGCTTGGGCACGATGCGATCGGGGTCGTCCTTCCACTGCCACATGTACTGCACGTAGCCGGCACCGTCCGCGCGCACCCGGTCCGCCATCTCGACGAAGATGAGCTTGCCGTGAGGATCGGCCAGGCCGGAGAGGTCGGCGCCCTCGAGGTCGGGCCGGTAGGGATGGACGATCATCCGCGGGTGCATGTCGTTGATCCAGAAGTAGTCCTTGCCCTCCTGGCCGTAATGCAGGCCGCGCACCTGCTCGATGGCCGCCTGCTGGGCTTCTTCGCGAGTGAGCCGGCCCGCGCGTTCCTCCGCCGCGGATCGGGCCAGGATGTTCCAGGCGGATTCGGTGAGTTCGCGGATCATCAGCCGCTTCTGATCCATGATCGTGCGGCTGAAGGTGGGCAGGACGTGCAGGAATACCACGCCGGAGAAGAGCGCGATGGCCAGCAGGGCGGGCAGGACGGTGCGCAGGACGAGTCGCTTCACGGGCTGCTCCTGTCGTCACGGCCGGTCCGAGTGTACGCGAGCGGGCCGCGATCTCAAGAACGCGTTCCCGGCGCAAGTCCCTACCGCATCAGGGGCTTCCTGCCACATGATAAAGAGTACGCGATTTTCAATATCTTTGTAATCTCTTTAACAGCATGCTAGCGTCCTCCGCAACGGTCGGTGAGCAGGCCCGCCGTCGGCTCCGGCGACGGGGTGCCAGAATCGCCACGACTCGACCCCGTGTCCGCCCCCCTTCGAGGAGGACGTCATGAATCATGGTCCTGCGCAGGACTCCGGTCCCGACCCCGCGAGCCTCTACAAGACGCGGCTCGGCGTGGTGATGTTCATCGTCTACTGCCTCGTGTATGCCGGCTTCGTCCTGCTCAACGTGCTCACCGAGGGCGCGGTGATGCAGACGATGGTGTTCGCCGGCCTGAACCTCGCCGTGGTCTACGGTCTCGGCCTGATCGTGTTCGCCCTGCTCCTGGCGCTGCTCTACAACCACCTCTGCACGCGCAAGGAAGCGGAACTGGCTGACGGGTCCGGCAGCGAGGAGGGCGGCGCATGAACCTCAACGGCACGCCCCTGTCCATCGTCATCTTCGCCCTGTTCGTGCTGCTGGTGCTCTGGTTGAGCTACTTCTTCGCCCGCCGCGCCCGATCGGCCGCGGGCTACTATGCGGCGGGCGGACAGATCCACTGGGCGGTCAATGGCATCAGCTTCGCCGGCGACTACCTCTCCGCCGCATCCTTCCTGGGCATCTGCGGCATGATCGCCACCCTCGGCTACGATGGCTTCCTCTACTCCATCGGTTACCTCGCGGGCTGGATCGTGGCCCTGTTCGTGGTGGCCGAGCCCATGAAGCGCATGGGCAAGTTCACGTTCACCGATGCCCTGGACGCCCGGTTCGATAGCCGCGGCATCAAGCTGGCGGCGGCCATCTCGACCCTGGTGGTGTCGGTCTGCTACCTGATCCCCCAGATGAACGGCGCCGGCTCGCTGGTCGAACCACTGCTCGGCCTGCCGCACTGGGTGGGCGTGATCGTCGTGGGTGCGATCGTGATCATGATCGTCTCCACCGCCGGCATGACCTCCACCACGTACGTCCAGTTCCTCAAGGGCGGCCTGCTGCTGGTGTTCTCGACCATCCTCGTGGTCTTCCTGCTCGCACGCGGACTGACCACCACGCCCGAGAGCCTCACCGGCGACCAGGGCGAGACGCTCCTCTACGTCCCGGATCAGGCCACCGTCGCCGAACTCGCCGATCGGGGCCACGTGCTGGCCCATACCGTGGACGACCTTTACAAGTTCACCCGCGACGGCGAGGTGACCTGGTGGCGCCAGGATCCGGCGGGGACCCTCTGGAGGGCCCAGTGGAGCAGCGGCGAGCTCGTCAACGGCGATCCCGATGGCCTGCTCTACCCCGTCGGCCGCATCAAGCAGCTCGGCGGCACGGACCAGTCGCGGACCGGGCCCGTCGGCCCACTGGCCTTCCTCGCGCACCTCACCCACCCCGACACCCGGATCGAGCAGTGGCACAAGCGCACGGTCTTCGACGAGGCCGGTGCGAAGTACAGCGTGTACTACCCGAAGACGGTCACCGGCACCGAGCAGATGAAACCCGGCGTGAAGTTCAAGGTCGACACCGGCTGGCAGAAGCTCAACTTCGTCTCGCTGATGCTGGCGCTGTTCTTCGGCACGGCCGCGCTCCCGCACATCCTCATCCGCTACTACACGGTGCCGAGCCCGGCCTGCGCGCGGAAGTCCACCATCGTGGCCATCGCGGCCATCGGCTTCTTCTACGTCCTCACCCTCTTCATGGGGCTGGGCGCGGCCACCAGCGGGACGGTCAATCCCGCCGACAACAACATGTCGGCACCGCTGCTGGCGATGAGCTTCGGCGGCGTGCTGTTCGCGATCATCTCGGCCATCGCCTTCGCCACGGTCCTCGGTACGGTGGCGGGCCTGATCGTGGCCGCCTCGGGCGCCGTGGCCCACGACCTCATGGACCGCTTCGGCGGCATGGACCTCAGCGAGCAGCAGAAGGTGCGGGCCGGCAAGGTGGCGGCCTTCGTGGTGGGCATCGTGGCCATCGTCCTGGGCATCGTGTTCCGGGGCGTGAACGTGAGCTTCCTGGTGGGCTGGGCGTTCGCGGTGGCGGCCTCGGCCAACCTGCCGGCCATCCTCATGCTGCTCTTCTGGCGGCGGACCACCGCGGCGGGCATCGTGGCCTCGATCGTGGTGGGCATCATCGCGGCGCTGGGGATCATCCTCACCGGTCCGGCCATGTTCGCCGGCCCCTACGGCCTGCGGGCCGAGGACGCCTGGCATCCGCTGGGCCAGCCGGGCATCATCTCGATCCCGCTCAGCTTCCTGACGCTGGTGGTCGTCTCGCTATTGACCCAGAAGAAGCCGGTGCCCGGGCTGGTCCGGCCCGGTGTGCAGCCCAGCCCGTGAGGCGGCGGGTCGGCCGCTGGAACGACGGTCCAGGCCCGGGAGCGATCCCGGGCCTGGCCGCGGACTAGCCGAAGAACAGGTAGCTCACCAGGATCGCCGCGACGATGCCGCCGGCGTCGGCGGCCAGCCCGCACCCCAGCGCGTGGCGCGTGTGGCGGATCTTCACCGCGCCGAAGTACACCGCCAGCACGTAGAACGTGGTCTCGGTGGATCCCTGCACCACCGAGGCGAGGCGGCCGGCGAAGCTGTCGGGTCCGTGGGCGGTCATGGTCTCGATGAGCATGCCGCGGGCGCCGCTGCCCGAGAGCGGCTTCATCAGGGCGGTGGGCAGGCCGTCCACCCAGCGGGCATCCGCGCCCACGGCCTGGACACCGGCCCGCACGCCGTCCAGCAACAGGTCCAGCGCTCCGCTGGCCCGCAGGACACCGATGGCCACCAGCATGGCGATCAGATAGGGAATGATGGTCACCGCGGTCTGGAACCCGTCCTTCGCCCCGTCGACGAAGGCCTCGTACAGGTTCACCCGCCGGCGCACCGCCAGGCTGAAGAACCCGATCACCACCGAGAAGATGAGCAGGTTGGCCAGCAGGGCGGACTGCTGCTCCATCTGCGCCTCCGGCAATCGGCCGAAGTACAGGACCAGCCCGGCGATCACGGCCGTCAATCCGCCCAGGTAAGCCAGCACCACGGGTTGCCAGAGCCGTAGCCGCTGCACGGCGGCGGTCACCAGGAGCCCGACGATGGTGGAGCAGAAGGTGGCGATGAGCACCGGCAGGAAGATGTCGGTGGGGTCGGCCGCCCCCAGCTGCGCGCGATACGTGAAGATGGTCACCGGCAAGACGGTGACCGCCGAGGTGTTGATCACCAGGAAGAGGATCTGCTCGTCGCTGGCGGTGTCCTCGCGGGGATTGAGGGTCTGCAGCTCACGCATCGCCTTCAGGCCCAGGGGCGTGGCGGCGTTGTCCAGGCCCAGCATGTTGGCGGCCATGTTCATGACGATGGCGCCCTCGGCCGCGTGGCCCGCGGGGATGCCGGGGAACAGGCGCCGCAAGAGGGGCCCGAACGCCCGCGCCAGCAGTTCCACCGCCCCGCCGCGCTCGCCGACCCGCATGATGCCCAGCCAGAGTGCCATGACCCCGGTCAGGCCCAGGGCGATCTCGAAGCCGGTCCTGGCCATGTCGAAGGTGCTGGCCACCAGCTCCTGCCAGACGGCGGGATCGCCGAACACCAGCCAGCGCACCAGGGCGGCGGCGAAGGCCACGAAGAAGAAGGCGGTCCAGACGCGGTTCAGCATGCCGCCAGGATAGGGGCCGCATCGGGACCGGTACAGGAAAAGTGCGGCCGCAGGCAAACCTTCGCCCCGGTTCGCACGTCATAGGGATGACCCGATGTCCCTGTTCCCTGGCCGGAGGTCCTGCCATGATCCGCCGCTTCACCACCCCCGCGCTCGTCGTCGCCGCTCTCGTGCTCATCGCTGCCCCCGCGGCCGCCTGGAGTCTCTTCGGCGGCGAGGACGGCAACGGCGACCTGATCGACACCGCCTACGATCTCGACACCTGCGACGCCATCCGCCTCGAGTGCGGACTGGACCTGGTGGTCACCCTGGGCGACGAGCAGCGCGTGGTCCTGGTGATGGACGAGAACCTGGTGGACAACTTCTCCCTCGAGGCGCGGGGTGGCGTCCTGGTCATCGACGCCGAGGACGATCCGCGTCCGAGCAAGCGTGCCCGCCTCGAGCTGACCCTCACGGCGCTCGGACGGGTGGACATCGAGGGCGCGGGCGACGTGGACGTCATCGGCTACCGCGGCGAGGAGCTGGCGATCTCGGTGGATGGCGCCGGCGACCTCGACCTCGACGGCACCGTGGATCGCCTGGTGATCGAGGTGGACGGGGCGGGCGACATCGACGCCCGCGACCTGCACGCCCGTGAGGCCATCGTGGAGGTGGACGGCGCCGGCGACGTGGAGCTGCATGCCAGCGAGTCGGCGGACGTGACCATCAACGGCGTGGGGGACGTGGACGTCCACGGCGATCCGGCGCGCCTGCAGAAGTCGGTGCACGGCCTGGGCAGCATCGCCCGCAAGTAGCGGGCCGGCCGCCAGATCGTCTGGCCGGCGGGGGCGCCCCACCTGGCCCTCGCCGGCGCCGCGCGCCCGGATTCCCGGCCGCAGAGCGCGTCCCGGCGGTCGGTGTCCGGCCGCCCGCCTGGGCCCCGGGGACCACGGCCTGCTTTTTCGCCCCGAATGGGCATGCAATCCCTGCCCTGATCGATTAGCTTGGCGTTCGATCATCCTGAACCCCGAGCAAAGAGATTGGGCATGAACGACACCGCGATCCGCCGCCCCTCCCGGGCCGCCCTCGCCATTCCCCTGGTCCTGCTGGCCATGTGGGGCCTGCCCCGCCTGATCGTGGCCTGGCTGGGGATCGGTGGCCACTGGACGCCGTTCCTCTACCAGTACGCCATGGGGGGGCTCGTCTTCCTCGTGGGCCTGTGGGTGATCCGCGCCAGCAGGGCCTGCGACTTCTCGCGGCCGGGCGACCGCCGCTGGTTCGGGGTCCTGGTCTTCGGCTACCTCTGGTACGCCGGCATCCACGCCCTCTTCACCTGGCTGGCCGTGGCCGTGCCGTTCCGGGGGGCGTGACCATGCACCGACCGACGCTGCTGCTGCCGCTGCTGGCGGCCCTGCTCCTGACCGCCCTGGCCGCGCCCGCCCTGGCCGCCGGCGGCGAGTCCGGCACCTTCGAGATCCAGCTGCCCCCCGGCTCGCAGACCCTGGTCCTGGTGATCTGCGTGGGCTACTTCCTGGCCGTCCTGGGCTTCGGCGCGGCGTTCGGACGCTTCGCCACCGACACCAACGACTTCTTCTACTCCGGCCAGAAGTTCCCCTGGTGGCTGGTCACCGCCTCGATGATCGCCACCGGCATCGGCTCGTACTCCTTCCTGAAGTACGCCCAGGCCGGTTTCAACCACGGCCTGGGCAGCACCATGACGTACCTGAACGACTGGTTCGTCATGCCCTTCTTCATGTTCGGCTGGCTGCCCATCATCTACTTCTCGCGGGTGCGGTCGATCCCCGAGTACTTCGAGCGCCGCTTCAACTGGCTGGTCCGCTACCTCGCCGTGGTCGTGATCCTCGGCTACATGCTCTACTACATCGGCTACAACCTCTACACCATCGGCCTGGCCATCGAGGGCATCACCGGCATCGGCATCTGGACCTCGGTGCTGGTCTGCACGGTGATCATCGGCGCCTACGTCACCTTCGGCGGCCAGACCGCCGTGATCTTCACGGACCTGATCCAGGGCATCATGCTCTACCTCGCCGGCGCGGTGGTGCTGGTGGGCGGCATGATCTGGCTCGGTGGCGCCGACGCCTTCTGGGGGTGGCTGCCGCCGGAGTTCCGCTCGCCCCTGACGCCCGTCAACGCCAACCCGGACCTGAGCACCGCCAACACCTTCTGGGGCGAGGGCATCGCCGGCTCCATCGCCTTCACGTTCCTCAACCAGGGCTTCATCATGCGCTACCTGGCGGTCAAGAGCGTCAACGAGGGACGCAAGGCCGCCCTGGCCAACGTGGTCTTCCTGCTGCCACTCTCGGCCATCGTGGTCAGCTGCGCCGGCTGGATCGGCCGGGCCATGGTCACCAAGGGCGCCGCCGAGGGCGTGATCCCCTTCGAGCTGGCCGACACCTACCACACCTTCACCACCGTGCTGTGGACGGTGATGCACCAGAACGTCTACGTGTTCGGCTTCATCATGGCCGCCCTGCTGGCCGCCCTGATGTCCACCGTGGACACCCTGATCAACGCCTGCGCCGCGGTGGGCGTGAACGACCTCTACCGCCGCTTCGTCCGCACCGAGCACAGCGAGAAGCACTACCTGGCCGTGGCGCGCTGGATCTCCGCCGGCGCCACCGCCATCGGCCTGCTGCTGGTCTGGCTCTTCTCCACCATGCAGGACGACCTCTTCAACCTGCACTACAAGGGCATCATGGTGATCATCCCGGCCATGGTGACGGTGATCTTCATGGGCGCCTTCTGGCCGCGGTTCAACGCCACGGCAGCGTCCGTGGCCATGATCGGCGGCAGCCTGATCAACCTGCTGAGCGTGAAGTTCCCGGGGTGGATCACGCCGCTGAGCGACTTCGTGCTGGCCTCGCCGCCCGAGGGGGTCGAGCCCAACTACGCCCTCTTCCGTGGCCTCTTCGGCGTCCTGGTCACCACCACCATCGGCGTGGTGGTCACGCTCTTCACCGCGCCGCCGCCGCCGGAGAAGACCCGTGGCCTGACCGTCTTCTCCCTGGGCGAGGCCATGGCCTGGTTCAAGGGCGGCGTCCCCAATTTCCGCCGTGGTCGCCGTGGGCAGGTCACCGGCCTGGCGCTGGCCGTCGCCGCGGCCGATGGCGCCGTCCGCCTGCCCCGCCGGGTGATGGAGGACCTGGCCGTCGCGGAGGGCGACCTGGTCCACGTCTCGGACGACCGCTGGTGGCTGGGAGGCATCCGCTCGGTCCAGGTTCCCGCCGGACCCGCCGCCGCCGATGGTGCGGTGGTGCTGGATCCCGCGGCGGCCCGGAAGGGCTCGCTCCTGGATGACCGGCCGGTGCGGGTGGAGAAGATCTTCTGACGGTGGCCCGCGA
>JAASSM010000062.1 GCA_021767885.1 bacterium
AGGGGGTCTCCATCAGCCTGGCCATGGGCGTCTACCTGGTCTACTACCTGTGCCTCGTGGGTGGCGAGAAGCTCTCCGACCGGGGCCTGCTGGATCCGGCGCTGGCCATGTGGTCGGGCAACATCATCCTGCTGGCCGCCGGCATCCCCCTCTTCCTGCGCAGCGTCCGGGAGACCTCCTACCTGCAGCTGCGGTGGCCCTGGGCACGTCGCGAGCACGGACCCGGCGCCGCGGAGGCCCCCGCATGAGGATCCACGAGCGGCTGGTGCTGGGCACCTTCCTGCGCTACCTGCTCTACACGCTGCTGGGCTCGTTCATCCTCTTCACGCTGGTCGATCTCTTCGACCACCTCGGCAGCCTGCTCGACAACCAGGCCACCGGTTCGATGATCGTCCGCTACTACCTGTACAAGGGCGCCTGGATCATCGACCAGGTCCTGCCGGTGGCCGTGCTCATGGCCACGCTCTTCACCATCGGCAGCATGGCCCGCTATCTCGAGCTGACCGCGCTGTACGCCAGCGGCCTCTCCCTCGCCCGCATCGCCCTGCCGCTGTTCGTCACCGGCATCCTGCTGACCGGCGGCGCCCTGCTCTGGCGCGAGTACGTGCTGCCGGAGGCCAACGTGCGCATGTGGCGCGTGTGGGAGGTGGAGATCCACAAGCAGACCGAGAAGCTGCGCCCCACGCGCCAGATCGCCGCCACCGGGCCGGACGGGCGCCTGTACTACGCCCGCAAGTACGACCCCAACACGCGCACGGTCACCGGCCTGAAGGTCATGGCCATGGACGGCCCGGTGGTGCGCGAGCGCCTCGACGCCGCCGAGGCGCAGTGGCAGGACGACCACTGGCAGCTGCGCGATGGCACCCTGCGGGTCTTCACCGCCGACGGCGAGACCATCACCACGTTCGCCGAACTCGCGGCCACCGACCTCGCCATCCGGCCGGAGGGCCTGTACCGCACGCGGGTCCGCCCGGAGAACATGACCATCCGCCAGCTGCTGGCCCACCGCGACCTCCTGCGCCAGACCGGCGGCGACCCCACCCAGGCCAGCGTGGACATCCAGTTCCAGCTGGCCTTCCCGCTGGTGAACCTCATCGTGGTCTGCCTGGGCGTGGTCCTCGCCTCCGGTCCCCGCAAGACCACCATCGCCTCGGGATTCGGCCTGACCCTGGCCGTGGGCTTCGGGTACTACCTGCTGATGATGTTCGGGCGCTCGCTGGGCCACAGCGGCGTCCTGCCGCCGGTGGTGGCGGGCTGGGCGGGCAACGCCGTCTACGCCCTGGGCACCTGGGTGCTGTGGGTCCGTGCGCGCCGCTGACCGGGCCCGGCTTTTCCCTGGACTCCTTGCCCGCTAAGTCCTAGCTTCATACATTGATGCGCCCACGATTCCCGCGTTCGAGGACCGGCGACCGCGCCCGCCCCGGCGCCCTCGCCAGCACCTGCATCCGGAGCCGGTGAAGCTCATGAGAAAGCTCGGTCTGATTGCCCTGCTGGCCGCGCTGACCGCCCTGGTGGCGATCGGTTGCGGCGAGGACGACCCCAAGCCCGCCATCTCGCGGCTCTTCGTCAGCGAGAGCTGCGGCGTGGCCCCCCTGCGCGTCGATTTCCGCGCCGACGCCACCGGCGGCACCCCCCTGGGCGACCCCACCGGCGGCAACAACTGGCTGACCATGCGCTGGGACTTCGGCGATGGCACCGTGATCGAGGACGGCGCGGCCGTGGCCTACCACCGCTACGAGGAACCGGGCGTCTACACCGTGACCGTGACCGCGGAGGACGACGAGGGCGAGTCCGCCAGCCGCAGCCGCGAGGTCGTGGTCCAGGCGGACAGTCTCAGCATCGAGGCCTATGGCCTGCTCGAGGACCAGCCCACCAGCACCATCGCCGCCTGCGAGCCCCTGCAGCTGGGGATCACCGCGGAGACCTGCGGGTTCGACCCGGTGACCGACAGCTACGAGCGGTTCGTGTTCCGCTGGCGCGTGGGCGACTCCGTCTACACCAGCCCCTTCCCGCGCCACAGCTTCGCGCCCGATCAGCTCGGCGATCAGGTCGTGACCCTGGTGCTGGAGGACCCCACCCGCTCGATCACCCGGCGCGACACGGTCGCCGTGACGGTGGTCGAGAGTCCGGGCGTGGACGTCTCCCTCGCCGCCGACTGGCTGCAGTCGCCCCAGCCGAGCGAGACCGAGACCCTCGAGCGCGACGTGCCCTCCTTCCCCGACACCCTGACCTACACCATCCGGGTCATCAACGACGGCCCCGCCACCGCCTACAACCTCGAGGTCACCGGCGACCTGCCGGCCTACAACCGCCTGCTGTTCCTGAGGGCCGACACCGAGAGCGGGCAGCTCGCCTACGACAGCACCCAGCGGCTGTGGGTCTGGGACGTGCCGCAGGTGAACGCCGGCGAGGAGCAGGTGGTCCACGTGAGCTTCTACGTGGAGACCGCCTCGCAGGGCGCCAGCTACGGCTTCCCCACGGTCCTGACGCCCTACGCGTGCGACCCCGACGACGACGACCTCGCCGTCGAGCCGGTGCTCATCATCAACTCGCGCCCGTAGCCGGGACCAGGGCGGGCGGGCCGCCCCCGGGCCAGGGCCCCGGCGACGCGAGCCGATCACGAAGAAGCCCCCGCCTTCCGGCGGGGGCTTCTCGCATGCTGCGGACCCTGAGGCGGGCCGTCGCCGGGGCCGGGGTCAGCCCAGCGCCCGCCGGAGCTCCTCCACCATGTCCGTCCGCTCCCAGGTGAAACCGCTCTCCTCGCGACCGAAGTGGCCGTAGGCCGCGGTGCGCCGGAACACCGGCTTGCGCAGCTCCAGGCGGCTGATGATGCCCAGCGGCGTCAGGTCGAAGACCTTGCGCACCGCGCGGGTGAGCTCCGCGTCGGGCGCCTGGCCCGTGCCGTAGCTCTCCACCATCACCGAGACCGGCTCGGCCACGCCGATGGCGTACGCCACCTGCACCTGGCACTTCTCCGCCAGGCCGGCGGCCACCAGGTTCTTGGCCACCCAGCGGGCGGCGTAGCACGCCGAGCGGTCCACCTTGGTGGTGTCCTTGCCGCTGAAGGCCCCGCCGCCGTGAGCCGCCATGCCGCCGTAGGTGTCGACGATGATCTTCCGCCCGGTCAGGCCGGCGTCGCCCTGGGGCCCGCCGATGACGAACTTCCCGGTGGGGTTGACGTGGCAGGTGTAGCCGTCGCTGTCGGTGCCGTGCTCGGCCAGGACCGGCTCGATCACGTGCTGGCGCATGGCGGCGGTGATGTCGTCGCGGCCGATGTCGGCATCGTGCTGGGTGGAGATCACCACGGTGTCCACGCACACCGGCTTGCCATCCTCGTAGGCCACCGTCACCTGGGTCTTGCCGTCGGGGCGCACCCAGGGCAGCGTCCCGTTCTTGCGCACCTTGGCCAGGCGCTGGGCCATGCGGTGGGCCAGGGTGATGGGCAGGGGCATCAGGACGTCGGTCTCGCGGCTGGCGTAGCCGAACATCAGGCCCTGATCGCCGGCGCCACCGGTGTCGACGCCCATGGCGATGTCCGGCGACTGCTCGTCGATGGCCGTCAGGACCGAGCAGGTGTCGCAGTCGAACCCGTAGTCGGCGCTGGTGTAGCCGATCTCGCGGATGGTCTGGCGGACCAGGCGCGGGATGTCCACGTAGGTCTCGGTGGTGATCTCGCCGGCCAGCAGGGCCATGCCCGTGGTCACGAGGGTCTCGCAGGCGACCCGACCGTTGGGGTCGTCCGCCATGATGGCGTCCACCACGGCGTCGGAGATCTGGTCGGCGACCTTGTCGGGGTGGCCCTCGGTCACCGACTCGCTGGTGAAGAGATAGCGCTCGCTCATCCTCGCTCCTTTAGGGTCGACTCACGGAAATCGCCGGCGTTGACCGCGCCGACGACACCCTCGAGATGGCAGGGCTCGCCCTGCAGATTGCCACGCGGACGGCGTCCGCGCAAGACGCTTCCCGCGCCGATCCAGGCGTCGGCTCCGTGCCGATCCCGATCATCACGGCTGCTGGCCTCCGGCCGCCTCGCGCGCGGCCTTGCGGGCGGCGACGTAGTCGGCCAGCCAGGCGTCGGTCGCGTCCGCGGTGGGCAGGGCCAGGAGCTCGTCCACCACGCGCCGGGCCTCCGCGTACGTGGTCCAGCGGATCACCTGCTTGATCTTGGGCAGGGCGGCGCCATGCAGGCTGATCTCGTCCAGGCCCAGGCCCAGCAGCACCTCGGCCAGGCGCGTCTCCGAGCCCATCTCGCCGCACAGCCCCACCGGGATCCCGGCGGCATGTCCGGCCTCCACCACGCCCCGGATGGCCCGCAGGATGGCCGGGTGCAGGGGGCGGTAGAGGTAGGAGACCCGCCGGTTGCCGCGATCCATGGCCAGGGTGTACTGGATGAGGTCGTTGGACCCGATGCTCAGGAACTGGCACTCGCGGGCCAGCAGATCCGCCACCGCCGCCGCCGACGGCGTCTCCACCATGGTCCCGATGGGAGCGTCGGCGCGATGGGGGTGCCCCTCGAGGGCCAGCTCCGCCACGGCCTCCTCGCAGATGGCGCGGGCCTCGCGCAGCTCCTCCACGCCGGTGATCATGGGGAACATGATGCGGGCGTCGCCGGCGGCGCCGGCCCGCAGGATGGCCCGGATCTGGGTCTTGAAGAGCGGCCGGTTGGACAGCGAGAAGCGGATGCCGCGCCAGCCCAGGAACGGATTGTACTCGCGCTTGGCGCCCAGGTAGTCGGAGACCTTGTCGCCACCGACGTCCAGGGTGCGGAAGATCACCGGCCGGCCTTCCATCCGCTGCAGGACGCGGGTGTAGATGCGCACCTGGTCCTCTTCGCTGGGGATGTCCCGGTGCTGGAAGTAGAGGTACTCGGTGCGCAGCAACCCCACGCCCTCGGCGCCGTGGGCGAGGGCCGCATCCAGCTCCACCGGCAGCTCGATGTTCACCAGCATCTGCACGTGGCGGCCATCGGGGGTGGTGGCCGGCAGATCGCGCAGGTAGTCGAGCTTGCGGCTGACGGTGATCAGCTCCTGCTTCAGGCTGTGGTGCCGGTCGCGGGTCTCCGGGTCCGGTTCCACCACCACGCGGCCCACGTTGCCATCGAGGGCCACCGGCGTGCCGTCGGGCAATTCGCTCACCCCGCCGGCCAGCCCGCAGACCGCGGGCACGCCCAGGCTGCGGGCCAGGATCGCGACGTGGCTGGTGGTGCCCCCCTCGTCGGTGATGAAGCCGAGGACCCTGTCGCGGTCCAGGGCGGCGGTCTCGCTGGGCGTCAGATCGCGGGCCGCCACCACGGCCGGCTCGGTCCACTCCGCGCCCCCGGACAGGGGCGGCAGGCCCTCGGCGAGCCCGTCGCCGGCCGCGAAGGCCCGCAGGACGCGGTCCTCGAGGTCGTGCAGATCCGTCAGGCGCTCGCGCAGGGCCTCGGTCTTGATGCCGCCGAGCTGGGTGGCGATCTCGCCGATGGCCCGCGCGAAGGCCTGCTCGGCGTTGACCAGCTGGGCCCGGATGCGCGAGTGCGTGGCGTCGCGGACCAGCTCGTCCTCCAGCATGAGCAGCTGGCTCTCGATGATCCCGGCCTCGTCGTTGCCCAGCTCGCGGGCGAGCTTGTCCCGCAGCGCGGTGAGCTCGTCGTGCGCCCGCGCCACCGCGGCCTCGAACCGCTGCCGCTCGGCGGCCACCTCCGCGGGCGTGATGCTGCGGCGGACCACCACCACGGCCACGCGCTCGAGCTGGCGCACCGGCCCCACCGCGAAGCCCGGGGCCGCCGGGATGCCACTCAGGACGCGCATGTCACACCGTGTCCTCGCCGTGGGCCAGGTCCTCGCCGATGAGCTTGACCAGCCGGGCGAGGGCCGTCTCCTCGTCCACGCCGTCGCACTCGATCTGTACCTCGGCGCCGAACTCGGCCGCGAGGCTCGCCAGCCCCATGATGCTCTTGGCGTTGGCCGCCCGCCCGTCGTAGCGGATGGTGACCTCGCACTGGAAGCTCTTGGTCAGCTTGACGATGCGACCGGCGGCCCGCAGGTGGAATCCGACCGGATCGGCGACGGTGGTCTGGGCTGTCTTCAAGACTCTGTCCTTGGCTTGCGAACGGCCCCCGGGGGCCGACGCGCCACGATTCCAGCTTGCGATCAGAACAGGAGCGCCACGGCCGCCACCAGGGGCAGCCCCAGGAGCAGCTGGACCTCCCCCGAGGCCCGCTGGCGCACCAGGGCGGGCAGGACCAGGCCGGCCAGGGCGCAGGCCAGCAGCCGCGCCTCGCCCGGCACACCCTCCAGCGCGAGGATGCCGGCGAAATAAAGGCCAGCGACCATTCCCGTCAAGGCCAGCGCCAGGCGCCGGGACCAGGCGATGGCACGGTGCCAGCCCGGCCGGCCGAGCACGTCGATCACGTCCGGCCCCAGCCCGAAGCCCAGGCCAAGGGCCCGCCGGCGCAGCAGCAGCTGCCCGCCCGCCACCACCCCGATCAGCACGAGCACGGCCGGCCAGAGCCCGCGCAGCGCCAGCAGGCAGCCCAGCAGGCCGACCGCCGGACGCAGGCCCAGCCAGAAGAGCTGGTCGCCCAGGGCGCCGCAGGCGCGGGCCAGCGTGTCCCGGAACCCGGCCACCAGCCGCTCCGGCACCGGGGCGCCGGCGGCCCGGTCGTGCTCCAGCCGCAGCAGCCCCCCCACCACGTAGGGCGCGAGGTAGGGGTTGGTGTTGAAGTATCCATAGTAACGACGGCAGGCCCGCCGCAACTGCTCGCGGTCCAGCCCCTGCCGGCGCAGCCAGGGCGCCAGGGCGTTGACCAGGCCCAGGTTCTGCATGCGCTGCTCGTTCCAGGAGGCCTGCAGGGCGAGGCAACGGCAGAAGACGCGCCGCGCCACCGGGGGAGCCAGCCTGGGCAGATCACGCTCGCGGGTCACGTCCCACCTCCTAGATCCCCAGCCAGGCGAGCACCAGGCCCACCGCCGTGCCCGCCCCCACCCAGGGCAGGGTGCGGCGCGGGCCGAACCGCTCGAGCAGCGTCCCCACCGCCAGCGCGGGCACGAACCACGGCACCAGCGCCGCCACCGCGACCACCACGGGCGGCCAGCCCGCCGGCCCGGCGTCCCAGGCCAGCGACGCCACGCCGGTCCACAGCAGGGTGAGCACCGCGCCGCGCAGGCCGGTGACCACCAGGCAGCGGGCCTGCAACCGTTCCAGGCGGCCGAGCTCGCCATCGCGGACGCTGCGGTAGCCATCGAGCATCCAGCCCAGCCGCGCCCGGCGCTCGAGGTGCACCAGCCAGCCGCCCGCCACGCTGGCCAGGGCGGCGGCCACGACGATCACGCCGACGCCGGCGGCCGTGGCACCGGTCCAGGCGGCACCGGCCAGCGGCCGCAGCGGCGCCGACCAGCCGGCCAGCAGGGCCCCGGTCACCAGCCCCAGGGTGGCGCTGCTCGCGTCCAGCCGGAAGGACGAACCCACCGGCAGGTTGCCCACCACCACCAGCTGCACCAGCAGGCCCGGCAGCAGGCCGGCCGCCGGCTCGCCCACCAGCACGCCGGCCAGCAGGGCCGCCGGCAGGGGCTGGCTGAGCCAGGTCTGCCCCACGCTGGTGTCGTCCAGGGCGAGCAGCGCGCCCAGCAGGGCCAGCAGGGGCCAGAACAGCCAGGGATCCAGCCAGGGGGTCACAGCCGCGCCTCCATGGCCGCCAGCAGGCCATCGTCCAGG
>JAASSM010000063.1 GCA_021767885.1 bacterium
CTGCTGGTGGTGGGGGAAGCATGCCGTCGCCTCGCGGCGGCGGCTCTGGCAGCTGCTGCCCGTCTCCCTCGTGAGCCTCCTGCTGCTCGCCCTGGCCACGCTGCCCCTGTGGCGTCTGCCGGTGCTGGTCCCGGAGGCCCGGGCGGCCCAGCAGCGTTTCCCCCTGCTCGAGGACTTCGAGCGTCCCGGCTCGCTCCTGCTCTGGGACGACACCGGCGGCGCGGAGATCGCCCGGGTGGCCGCGCCCGGCCGGGGCCACGTGGCGCAGGTGACCGCCCATGACCATGCCCGCTGGCCCGGGATCTCGTCGCGGGCGCTGCCCTGGGACTGGAGCGGCCACGGCACGCTGCGCCTCGCCTGCCGGCTGGTGGGGGCGTCGCCGGAGAGCCTGAAGGCGTCGGTCTACCTGGAGGACCGCGCCGGCCGCCACGACAGCGAGCAGTACCGCCACGTGTTCACCGTCCGGCGCCAGTGGACCGAGGTGGCCGTCCCCCTGGCCGCGCTGGGCGAGAGGCGCGGGGTCCGCCCGCCGGCCCTGGAGCTGATCCGCGCCGTCTCCATCTACATGCACCGGCGCGGACCGGGGCCCCTGCAGATGCAGGTGGACGACCTCCGCCTCCTGCCCGGCAGTGGCGACACCGGGACCGGACCGGAGGGGCCGTCGAGAGGCGGCCAGCCGGCGGCCGCACCGGGCAGCGGTTGACGCGGCGCAGCGCGGCTGCTATGGTCCCGCCAGTTCCTTTAAGCGCGGCCCGCGAGCCCGGAAGGATCCCCATGCCAGCCCGCTCTGCATCCAGGACCGCCCCCGCACCACCCGGTGCCGCGGCGGCTTTTTCATGCCCACCCCTTTAAAGCGGCGTCCGTGAGCGCCGGAAGGAGTGCCCCATGTTCCTCGGAGCCGATTCCGTTCCCCGCAGCACCAAGTTCCGCGCCCCCGGCACCGCCCTGCCCACCGAGCGCCTGGACCGCGTCCGCCGCATCGTGGCCGCGGAGATGGAGGCCTCCGCCAGCGACCTCGGCCGCCGCCTCGAGGCCGGCGCCGACGCCGAGGAGGTGCTGCTGCGCGGGCCGGACCTCTCCCTGGCCTGGGTGGCGGACTTCGCCGAGGCCACCGTCAAGCGCGTGATCCGTCGCCTGCCGGCCGACCTCATCGGCGGGGCGGCCGTCACGCGTCTGGATCGTTCCCTCACCCACCCCCATCCCCGCCTGCCCTACCGGCGGGCCCTGCGCATCGTCGGCGCCCGTGGCTGGCGCCTGCCCCTGGGCGAGGACCTGCCGCCGGCGGCCCAGGCCTCCCTGGTGCGGTTCTGTGGCCTGCTGCCGGTCCAGGTGCTCTTCCTGCCGGGCCAGCCCCACCCCGCCTCGGCGGCCTCCGCGCACCAGGGGCTCAGCTACGTCCTGCCCTGGGCCGGCGAGGTGGCCCGGTGCGAGCTGGCCGCGCCGGACGCCGCCGCCGGGGTCTGCCGCCTGCGGCGCGACCGGCTGGTGCAGTTCCTCCTCGGCCTGGAGCGTCCACCGGCCGCCGCCGGACGGTCCTGACGCCCTGGCGATCGGTCCTCAACCCCCGCCCGGATCGGCCGATCCCCCGGACAATGGCCGGGAGGAACCGAACCGGGAGTGCAGACGTGACCACGGTCGTCATCGGACAGCGGATCGCCGATCTGCTGGTGGAGGAGGGGATCCTCGCCGGCGAACAGCTCCAGTACGCCGTGCGCGTCCAGGCCAAGCTGCCGCGGCCGCGGCCCCTGGTCCAGGTGCTGCGGGAACTGGGGTTCGTGGACGAGGGCCAGGTCCGCCAGGTCCTGCGCGCGCGCCGGCTGGACCTGCGCCTGGGCGACCTGCTCTGCGAGCTGGGGGCCCTGACGCCGGGCGACCTGCAGTCGGCGCTCTCCATGCAGGAGCAACAGCCGGGCCGCAAGCTCGGCCAGGTGCTGGTGGACAGCGGTCTGCTGGGCGAGGACACCATGCTCGAGGTGCTCTCCGCGCAGCTGGGCTTCGCCCACGTCCGCAACGAGATCCTCGAGCCCGATCGGACGCTGGTCCGCCGCCTCAAGCCGGCGGTCCTGCGCAAGCACGGCCTGGTGCCCGTCCGCGAGGAGAACGGCCGCCTGCTCGTGGTCTGCCACGATCCGCTGTCCGCGCCGCCGCAGGATCAGCTCGCCCAGCTCCTGGGCACCGACCGCTTCGAGCTGGCCATCGCCCGGCACCGCGCCATCGAGGATGCCCTCGAGAGCCTCGAGCGCACCGGCGCCCCGACCACCGCGGTGACCGACAACGAGGTGGTCCGCCGCGTCAACGCCATCCTGACCGGCGCCATCAACGCCGGCGCCAGCGACATCCACCTCGAGCCGCTCAAGGACCGCCTGCGGGTGCGCCTGCGTCGAGACGGCGTCCTGGTCCCCAGCGAGGACCTGCCGGCGGCCATGGCCCGCCCCCTGACCAGTCGCATCAAGATCATGGCCGGCGCCGACATCGCCGAGCGCCGCCGCCACCAGGACGGGCGCATCCTCTTCGAGCACGCCGGCGGCAAGATCGACATGCGCGTGTCGTTCTACGCCACGGTGTTCGGCGAGAAGGTGGTGCTGCGCCTGCTCAACAATCGCAGCCGGCTGCTGGACATCGGCGAGATCGGCATGCAGCCGCGCCTGCAGCAGCGCTTCGCCGCCGACGTCCTCGACACGCCCAGCGGCGTGACGCTGGTCACCGGCCCCACGGGCTCGGGGAAGACCACCACGCTGTACGGGGCCATCCACTACCTCAACGATCCCCACACCAGCATCATCACCGCCGAGGACCCGGTGGAATACGTGATCGAGGGCATCAATAAGTGCTCCATCAACCCCAAGATCGGCGTGACGTACGAGGAGACCCTGCGGCACATCGTGCGCCAGGATCCGGACGTGATCGTGATCGGCGAGATCCGCGACCGCTTCTCCGCCGACACCGCCATCCAGGCCGCCCTGACCGGCCACAAGGTGCTGACCACGTTCCACACCGAGGACGCCATCGGCGGTCTGCTGCGCCTGCTGCACATGGACATCGAGGCCTTCCTGATCTCCTCGACCGTGGTCTGCGTCATCGCCCAGCGCCTGCTGCGCCGGGTCTGCCCCGCCTGCGCCGAGGAGCATCCGCTGACGCCGGACGAGATCCGCCGCCTGGGCTACAACCCCGCGGAGATGCGCCGCCTGGTGTTCGCCAGAGGCCGCGGCTGCTCCGAGTGCAGCTTCCTGGGCTACCGCGGCCGGGTGGGGGTCTTCGAGCTGCTGATCCTCAACGAGCCCGTCCGCGACGCCCTGATCCACCGCAAGACCAGCCACGAGATCCGCCGGATCTGCGCCGAGAGCACGGGCATGGTGACGCTGCTCGAGGACGGGATCGTCAAGGCCGCGCAGGGCCAGACGTCCTTCGAGGAGATCATCCGCACCCTGCCGCGGCTGGACCGGCCCCGGCCCCTCGCCGATCTGCACCGCCTGCTGGGAGTCCGCTCATGAGCCAGCCCGTCGCCTTGCTCGACCTCATCGAACAGACCATCGCCAGCGGCGAGATCACCCTGCCGGCACGCAACCAGACCGCGCGCCAGCTGCAGACGATCCTCGCCGACCCGGACTACGACCTCCAGGCCATCCTCGACCTCATCGAGTCCGACCAGGCCCTCACCGCCGAGATCCTGCGGGTGGCCAACAGCCCGTTCTACGGCGGCCTGTCGGAGATCACCACGGTGCGCAAGGCGGTGGTGCGCATCGGCGGGCCGGAGGTGGTGCGCCTGGCCATCGCGGCCACCGAGAAGCGGAGCTACCAGGTGGCCGACCCGGCGCTCTCGCGGTCCATCGCCCGGCTCTGGGACCATGCCCTGGGCACCGCCCAGGCGGCTCGCTGGCTGGCCCGCAAGCTGGGCTACGCCGATCTGGAGAGCGAGGCCTTCATCGCCGCCCTGCTCCATGACGTGGGCAAGCTGCTCCTGATCCGGGTCCTGGACGAGCGGAGATCCGCTGGCCGCCTGGAGCAGGAGATCCCCGAGCCCGTGCTCCAGGAGATCCTCGAGTCGGGCCACAGCCGGCACGGGGCCCAGCTCCTGGACCACTGGGGACTGCCCGGGTCCTACCGCCGCGTGGTGGCCGAGCACCATGCCGACTTCCTGGACGAGCACGACACCCTCATGCTGCTCGTGCGCCTGGCCAACCGGGCCTGCCACGCCCTGGGCATCGGCATGCTGGCCGAGCCCACCCTCAACCTGGCCGCCACCGAGGAGGCCCACGCCCTGGATGCGTCGGACCTCCTCCTGGCGGAGCTGAGCATCATGCTCGAGGACAGCTTCCAGCTGGCCTGAGGACCCGCCCGGGATCCCGGACCCGGTTGAAACCTTTTCGCCGGGATCTCGTTCTGGTAGTGGTTCCTGACGTCCCCCGACCCGGGTCCGCAACCGCGAGGTCTTCCCATGAGCCGCATCATCGTGCGTCCGATCCTCCTGCTCGCCCTGCTGCTGCTGGCGGTCTCCGCCCGGGCCTCGGACGCCTGGCTGGGGATCACCATGTCCGAGCTCAGCGACAGCATGGCCCGGGCCCTGCAACTGGACGACGGCCGCGGCGTCCTGGTGGACGAGGTGGTCGAGGGCTCGCCGGCCGCCACGGCGGGGCTGCAGCCGGGTGACGTGATCATCGCGCTCGACGGGCAGCCCGTCACCCGCAGCAAGGACCTGGCACGGGTGATTCGCGACCGCGAACCGGGGGCCCAGGTGGTGGCCACCATCCGCCGCGGCGGCGAGGAACGCGAGATCACCGTCACGCTGGGCGAGCGTTCCCGCGAGAAGCGCATGGTGTGGTCGTTCGGCGGCGACCGGGGCGATGCTCCCGCCATCCTGCGCTGGAATGGCAAGGACCTCGAGGGCGGCGCCATCCTCGAGGCCTTCGGCCTCGGTCTGGACCGCGGGTTCCTCGGCATCGTCCCCCGGCCGGATGACGATCGGCCGGGCGTGGTGATCGGCTCGCTGACCGGCAAGAGCGCGGCGGCGGCCGCCGGCCTGCAGGAGGGCGACCGCATCGTCGCCCTGGACGGGCAGCAGATCGACGGCAACGTCGCCCTGCACGAGTTCCTGGAGAAGACCGAGCCAGGCCAGGAGGTGACCGTGACCGCCGAACGCGACGGCGAGCGCCGCGAGGTGACGGTCACGCTGCTGAAGTCGCCGGGCGCCCTGGCGCTGGGCGAGAACCTCCGCATGTTCATGCCCGAGGACCCGCGGGACCCGGGCCAGCCCCGGTTCTTCGAGTTCCACACGGGCCGCGAACCGGACGTGGACGTCGAGGCGCTCGAGCAGGAGCGCGCGGAGCTGCAGCGCCTGAAGGAGGAGCTCGAACAGCTCAAGCAGGAACTGCAGAAGCTCCGCGAGGATCTCCCCCGTCGCTCGGAGCGCTGACCGGCGACGGCTTCCCGCCGCCGGTCCGCTCAGGCCACGCCGTCGTGGACCTCCAGCCGCGTCAACCATCGCTGCACGCCATCGCGGTAGCGCGGCCCGCCCTCCACGCAGGCCCGCGCGTGGGCGCCACGGATCTTGAGGAACTCCCGGGGCGGCCGTGCGCGGCGCTCCAGGCGTCGACCCAGCGTGATGGGCACCAGCGTGTCGTCCACGCTGTGGACCAGGAGCACCGGGCAGCGCACCTGGCCGATGTGATCCTCCGCGGCCAGCTGGATCCGGAGCATCTGGCGCACCGGCAGCCACCGATGGCGGCGCGCCGCCACGTCCACCGCGCGGGTGAACCCCGCCTCGAGGATCATCCCCGCCGGCCGCACCTCGCGCCCGAGCGCCGTGGCCAGGCTGACGCCCATGCTCTCGGCCGCCACCACGACGTGGCCGGCCGGAACGCCGCGGGTCTGCACCAGCCAGTCCCAGGCCGCGCGCACGTCGCGCTCCAGGCCGGCCTCGCCCGGGCGGCCGCTGCTCTCCCCGTAGCCCCGGTAGTCCACCGCCAGGATGTCGAAGCCCAGCCCCTGCCAGAACTGCAGGGCGTCCACCCGATCGCCGAGATTGGTGTTGGCACCGTGCAGGTAGAGCATGGTGAACGGCCGGCCAGGCTGACCGGGAGCCGGGTCTTCCGGGCCGGGCAGCCACCAGCAGGCGAGCTCCACCTGATCCTCCACCGCGATCACCACCGGCTCCCAGGCCAGCGAGGCCTGTTCCGGCGTGGCGGCCAGCGCCCGCTTCGGCTGGAAGAAGAGGATGTCCTGCCGGGCGGCGAAGACCAGGGCCACCGCGAGATAGCCGAAACCCAGCCCGAGCACGGCCACCAGCCACCACGTCATCATGGGACCTCCTCGAGAGGGGCGGCGGCCTGGACCGGATCGGTCCAGAGCAGCCAGCAGCGGACGGGACGTCGGGGGTAGAGCGGGGTGAGGGCCTGGCGATAGGCGTGCAACTGCGGCCGGTAGTGGTCGCGGAGCACGGCACGGTCCTGGTCCGCGAGGCGGTTGGACTTGTAGTCGATCACGTCCACGCCATCGGGCCGGACCACCAGCCGATCGATGATGCCGGTGACGCGGCGCTCGGTGGCACCGGTGGCCGTCGGCAGGCGATGGATCACCGGGACCTCGCTCAGGCCGCGCCCGCCGTGACGTCCGGGATGGAAGATCCAGCCCAGGTCCGGATGCCGCAACAGCGCGCGCACCTCCTCCCACTCGCGGCGGAGTTCCGGATCCGCCGGCGCGGCGGGCAGCTCCCCCCGACGGCAGGCGGCCTCGAGCCAGGCGTGGATCCGCGTGCCGCGCCGCGTGGCCGGGTTGTCGCGCCCGGCAGCCCGCAGCTCGGCCGGCCAGGCGGAGGCATCGCCGGCGTCCGCGTGGCCGGCCAGGCCGGAACCCGCGCCGGGCCCGCCGGCCAGTGCGCCGGCACCGGGGACCGGGTCGCCGGCACCGGTGGTGCCGAGCGCCGATGGGGAGACCAGCTCCAGCCGCGGCCGCAGGGGGGGCGGCGTCCAGGTCTCGACCCTGGCCCCCGCCCGGGTCGCGCGGGCGGTGGGTGTCGCCGCCTGGCCCGAACCGGCGGCCGCGGGCCCGCCCCCGCCATCACCCGGTCGGCCCGGCGCGCCGATGGCCCGCAGGAAGTCCCCCGGCGCCGTCCAGCATCGCCGATCATCGGCGCTGGCGGTGGCCAGCCAGTCGAGGTAGTTGCCAGCCCCCTCGCCGCCCCCCTGGTTGCGGCCGCCGAGGACGTAGAGCCGGTCGCGGGCGCGGGTGAGCGCCACGTAGAGCACGTGCGCCTCCTCGGTGAGCTGGCCGGCCAGGGTCCGCGCCCGTGCCGCCTGCAGCGGGGCGGGCAGGCGCTCGCCGTCCTGGTCCACGAGCGGGCCGGTGTGGTGCTCGCGGGCCACGCCGAACACCCAGGGCCCGTCCCCGAGATCCTCGCTCAGCGACAGCACGGGCGTGCCGTCCTGCAGCGGCGCGGCGGCGTCGGCGAGGATCACCACCGGCGCCTCCAGCCCCTTGGCGCCGTGCACGGTCATCACGCGGACACGGCCGTGCTCGGACTCGCCGGGCAAGGTGCCCTCCTCCTCGCCGCCGACCCGCGCCGCCTGCTCCAGCTCCGCCACGAAGTCGCGCAGGCTGCCGCCACGCGCCTCGGCCGCCAGGGCGAGGTCGAGCAGGCGCAGGAGGTTGAAGCGGGCCTGCTCGCCCCGGGCGGTCTCCATGC
>JAASSM010000064.1 GCA_021767885.1 bacterium
GACGTGGCGGAGACCCCCACGTGCGAGGCCGTCCGTGGCGATCTCGTGGTGGCCACCGCCAGCCAGGGCGAGCTGGCGGCGGTCCGCAGCACGGCCATCCCCGCCCCGCGCGGCTGGAACAACAAGGTGGTCTTCCTCATCGAGGAGGGCACCCGCGTCTCGCCCGGCGACACCCTCGCCCTCTTCGACACCGCCCAGCAGCTGCAGCGGGTGGAGGAGCGGCGCACCGCCTACGAGGGTGCCCTGGCGGACCTGGAGAACCAGCGCGCCACCGGGGCCCGGACCCTGGCCGAGAAGGAGGCCCTGCTGCACCGCCAGGAACTGGCCCTGGAGCAGGCGCGGTTGCGGCGCGAGGCGCTGCGCTTCGAGTCGGAGAGCCGCCAGCGCGAGGCCGAGCTGGATCTCCGCCGCGCGGAGCTGGACGTGGAGGAGGCCCGGCAGGACCTGGCGGCGCAGCGGGACATCAATGCCGCCGAGCTGGCCAAGGCCGAGGCGGAGATGCGGTCGGAGAAGCTGGACCTCGACCGGGCCGAGGAGGACCTGGCGAGCATGACCGTCACCGCCCCGGACAGCGGCATGGTGGTCTACCGGAAGATCTGGGCCAGCGGCGAGTCGCGGAAGGTGCGCCTGGGCGACCAGGTCTGGCAGGGGCAGCCCATCCTGGAGCTGCCGGATCTGTCGGCCTTCCAGGTCCAGACCTGGGTGCAGGAGGTGGACGTGCACCGCGTCCAGGTGGGGCAGACGGTGCGGGTGACCGTCGACGCGTTGCAGGACCGGCAGCTCACCGGCGAGGTGACGCGCATCGCCCCGCTGGCGCGCCCGGAAGGAGAGGACAAGCTCAAGGTCTTCGACGTGGACGTGCGGCTCGCCGGCGACGTGGCGGGGCTGCTGCCCGGCATGACGGCCCAGTGCGAGATCGTCCACCAGGAGCTCACCGACGTGGTCCACGTCCCGCTGGAGGCCGTGTTCCGGCGTGGCGAACGCACGGTGGTCTACCCGGCGTCCGGCGGCGAGCGCGAGGTGGAGCTCGGACCCGCCGGCGAGGATCACGTGGTGGTGGAGTCGGGCGTGACGGCCGGGGAGACCCTGCGGCTGGTGGCCCCGGACGAGGCGCCGGCATCGTGAGGCTCGCCCTGCAGCAGGGGCTGGCCGGTCTGCGCGACCACCGCCTGCGCACCGTGCTGACGGCGCTGGGGGTGGTCTTCGGCGTGGCCGCGGTGGTGGCCATGCTCTCGATCAGCGAGGGCGCCCGCCGCGAGGCCCTGGCCCAGTTCGAGTCCCTGGGCGCGGACAACGTGATCATCCTGCACCGCGACCCGCCCGCCAGCCACCAGGCCGACGACACCGGCCGTCGCTCCCTCGGCCTCTCCCGCGGCGACGCCGCCGCCCTCGCCGGTCTCACGCCGGCCATCCGCGCCGTGGTGCCCATGGCCGTGGCCGAGCGCGAGGTGCGCGGACGCGAGCGCGTGCAGACCACGGTGGTGGGCACCACCGCGGACCTGCCCCGCGTCCGCCGCGACCGCCTGCTGGCCGGCCGCTTCTTCACGCCCGGAGAGGAGGACGCCCTCGCGCGCGTCTGCGTGGTGGGCGCCGGCCTGGTGCGAGACCTGTTCGGCATCGACGAGCCGGTGGGCTCGTTCCTCAAGCTGGAGGACCAGTGGTACGAGGTGGTGGGCGTGCTCAGCGGCAGCGCCGCGGCGGAGGACGACCAGGAGGGCCTGCTGCGCGCCACCGAACGCGACGTCTACATCCCGCTCGGCTGCGCCCTGCTCCGCACCGACCGCAAGGTCTGGGACCGGGAGCTGGACCGCCTGGTGGTCCAGGTGCGGGACCTGGACCAGCTCGACGCCGTGGCCCACCTGGCCGGTCGGTTGCTCGACCGGCGGCATCATGGCGAACCGGTCCACGAGGTGGTGGTCCCGCTGGAGCTCATCGAGCGGCGGCAGGCCACGCAGCGCATCTTCTCCCTGGTGATGGGCGCCATCGCGGGCATCTCCCTGCTGGTCGGCGGCATCGGCATCATGAACATCATGCTCGCCAGCGTGCTCGAGCGCACCCGCGAGATCGGCGTGCGCCTGGCCTGCGGCGCCACCCAGCGCGACATCCTGGCCCAGTTCCTGGTGGAGGCCGCCGCGGTCAGCTTCGCCGGCGGCGCCGCCGGCGTGGTCCTCGGCGTGGCCCTGGCCTGGACCATCGCCGCGGCGGCCGGCTGGACCACCGTGGTCTCCGCCTGGTCCATCATCCTGGCCTTCGGGGTCTCGGCCGCGGTCGGCATCACCTTCGGGTACGTGCCGGCCCGCCGGGCCGCATCGCTCAACCCCATCGACTGCCTCAGGTACGAATGATGAGATCGACCCGCCCGCTTCCCCTCGCCGCCGTGCTCGCGTGCATGCTCGCGACCGCGCCTCTCCGCGCTCAGGAGTCTCCGGCGACCCCGGACACCCTGGCGCTGGCTCTCGAGGAGGCCATCGCCCTGGCCCTGGACGAGAGCTTCCAGGCCCGCACCCTGGCCCTGGACCTGCGCGCCGCCGGCCATGACGTGGACGCCGCTCGCGGCCGCTTCCGCACCCGCGCGGACCTGGACCTGGTGCTCCCGGAGCTGGAGGAGCGCGTCCAGGGCGTCTCGGTACCCGGCGAGCTGCCCCGGTACGACACCTACGGCCACCAGGAGTTCAGCGCCCAGCTGCGCGTCACCCAGCCGCTGCCCACCGACGGCGAGGTGAGCCTGCGGGCCCATGCGTACCACCGCGAGGACACCGTCTACGACCCCACCCTCGACGCCGACGCCGAGCAGAGCACCTTCTTCAACAGCTACGAGGTGGCTCTCAGCCAGCCCCTGCTGCAGCCCAATGGCCTGCGTCTGGGCCTCGAGCGCGCCGAGATCTCCCACCGCCTGGCGCAGCGCGCCTACGCCCGCGGCCGCCTGGATCTCTCCTACCGCATCACCGCGGCCTTCTACGACCTCTACCGCGCCCAGCAGGAGGTGGTGATCGCCCGGGACATCCTCGCGCGCCAGAAGCAGAACCACGACCTCGCCCGGCGCAAGTACGAAGCCGGCCTGATCCCCGAGGTGGAGGCGCTGCAGATGGAGGTGGACCTGGCCGAGGCGCAGAGCGCGCTGCTGGCCGCCGAGGCGGACCTCGCCCTGGCGGCGGACCGGTTCCGGCTGGAGGTGGGCCTGCCCCTGAGCGTTCCGGTGAGCGCGCGGTCGGACCTGGCGCCGGTCATGGTGGCGGTGGATCGCGACCAGGCCCTGCGCCACGCCCTGCGCCACCGCACCGAGCTGGCCGACCAGCGCGACGCCATCCGCCGCGCCGAGATCACCATCCAGGAGACCGACGCGCGCGACGATCTCCGCGGCGAGCTCACCGCCTTCTACAACCTCACCGGCGTCAGCGACGGCACCCTGGACGACCCCTCCCTGGGCGATCTGCTGGACAGCAGCTGGGATGATCTGCGCCGCCGACCCGGCAACCGGGGCGTGCGCTTCAGCCTCAGCGTGCCGATCTGGGATGCCGGGGTCAACGGGGCCGAGGTGGCGGCGGCGGAGGTGGCGCTGCGGCGCCGTGAGCTCGAGCAGGAGAACCTGCAGCGGCAGATCGTGCGGGAGGTGCAGGCGGCCCTGGCCAGCCTGGACGGCGCCGCCCGCCGCATCGAGGTCCTCGAGCGCAGTCTGGCCGTGGCCGAGCGCAGCTTCTCCATCAGCCAGCAGCGCTTCGAGGCCGGCGACATCACCAGCCAGGACCTGGCCAGCGATCGCGAGCGCCTGGTGCAGGCGCGGCGCTCGCTTCTCGATGCCATCGTGGCCTACCGGCTGGCGGTGGCGGACCTGCGACGGCAGACGCTCTACGACTTCGCGGTGGGTCGCAGCCTGGTGACCAGCGAGGAGGGTTGAGGGGCGGACCTTGCGCGATCCCGGGGTCGCTAGACCGCCACGCGCCGGCGATTGTGGTGCTGCACGGCCCGGGAGAGCTGCCCCATCTGGTCGGGCTTGGCCAGGAAGCCGGCGGCGCCGGCGCGCCGGAGCTCCTCCACGGCCTCGTTCTGGCTGAAGCCGGAGGCGATGATCACGGGCAGGTCGCTGGTGATCGCACGCAGGCGGGCGAAGGTCTCGGCGCCTCCGAGCCGGGGCATGACGAGGTCGAGGATCACCAGATCGATCCCGTCGGCCTGTTCCCGCACGACCGCCTCGGCGGCCAGGCCGTCGGCGCAGAGGATGGTCTCGTAGCCGAGGCGCCGGAGAGCCTGGTCGAGCAGGTCGCGGACGGCGTCCTCGTCCTCGACCACCAGGATCCGCCCGGCGCCCCGGATCAACGGTGCGGGCGGGTCGTCCGGGGTCACGATCGGCCGGTCGGACGTCGGCAGGCGGACGCTGAAGGTCGACCCCGCCCCCGGCTCGCTGGACACGTCGATCGCGCCCCCGTGGTTGGCCACGCAGCCGTAGACTCCGGCCAGGCCCAGTCCGGTGCCGCGGCCAGGACCCTTGGTGGTGAAGAACGGCTCGAAGATGCGTTGCCTGACCTCCGGGGTGATGCCGGTGCCGGTGTCGGTGACGGCGATCTCCAGATCGTTCTCGGCAGCGGCGGGTGGGGCGGTGGCCGTGGGATCACGCTGGGCCGGGAGGTTGCGAGTGGCGAAGGTGAGCGTACCACCCTCGGGCATGGCGTCGCGGGCGTTCAGTCCGAGGTTCAGCAGGGCGCTCTGCAGCTGGGTGGGGTCTCCGGTCACCACCGGTGCGGTCGCGGCCAGATCCGATCGCAGCGCGATGCGCTTGTCGACGCTGCACTCGAGCAGGGCGAGCACCTCGCGGATCACCTCGTGCATGTCCACCGCGGCGTCCTGGAACTTGCCCTTGCGCGAGAATGCGAGGAGCTGGCCCGTGAGTTCGGCGGCCCGGCCGGAGGCCCGGATGATCGCCGCGGCCCATCCCGCCTCCTCGCTCTCGGGTGCGGCCTCCTCGTACAGGAACTGGGCGTTGCCCAGGATGCTCGTCAGCAGGTTGTTGAAGTCATGGGCCACCCCGCCGGCGAGCTGGCCAATGGCCTCGAGCTTCTGCGCCTGGAAGAGCTGCTGGCGCAGGCGCGCCGCCTCGGTGACGTCGCGCCCCTCGGCCACGAGTCGAACCACCTGACCGTCGGCATCCAGGATCGGCGACAGCGAGAAGTCGACCTCGATCACCTCCCCGTCGCGCCCGGTATGCTGCGCGTGGCTGACCACCGGCACCGCGCGCTCGCGGCAACTGGCGATGGCCTCGCGGATCAGGCGGCGCGTATCCGCCGAGCCGGTCCACCAGGGCGTCTCCCAGAAGGGCTTGCCGATGACGTCCCGTGGATGCGCGCCCACGAAGTCGAGCGCCGTCCGGTTGACCAGCAGGACCTCGCCATCGGGGGCGAGCATGCCGATGAACTGGACGGTGTGATCGAGGATGGCCCGTAGCGTCTGCTCGCGTTCGCGCCTGTCGCCCTCGGCCGCCAGGCGCAGGCGCTCCCGGCGGACCGCGTGCCCGATCATGAAGATCGACAGGGCGACGATCGCCGTCAGGATGATCACGCTCAGCCGCGTCAGGGACCGCGTCATCGCATCGACTCGCGCCTCGACGTCGTCCAGGTAGACGCCGGTCCCGACGATCCAGCCCCAGGGTGCGAAGAGCTTGACGTAGGAGACCTTGTCCTCGTCCGTGCCGGCACGGTCCTGGCGCGGCCAGCGGTAGTGGACGTAACCTCCCTGATCGGCGGAGGCGACCACGTCGCGGAAGGCCAGCAACAGGGGGCGCCCCTCGACGTCGGAGATCTCCATGAGGCTGGAGCCCTCCACCGCCTCGATGTACGGGTGCATGATCACCCTGGGCTCGAGGTCGTTCACCCAGAGGTACTCCTGGCCGGATGCGCCGTAACGGATGGTCCGCACCAGGGCGAGGGCCTGCTCCTGTGCCTGCTCGCGATCCAGCCGGCCCGCGGCCACCTCGTGCTCGAGGCTGGCCAGGAGCGAGACCACGGCCTCGGCCACGCTGCGCGCAGTCTCCTGCTGGGTGGAGCGCAGGTGGCGTTCGAAGGCGGGCATGGCGATCAGGAAGACCGTGGACAGGAAGAGCCCGATGGTCAGGATCGCGGGGACGGCCGTCTGCAGGATGGGGCCGCGCCAGGTGGCGCGGACCGACGCGGAACGTCCGGAGGAGAACATGCCGGCGTCGGCGCTGGGGGCGCGGATCGTGGTCGGCGAAGGCATCGCGAGGACATCTCCGGGGCGAAGAACAGCAGCGGCGACGAGATCATACCCGGCCTGCGGGCATTCATCGGCCACTGGACGGGCGGCTTGACCTCCGTCAAGGCGCCACGGTGGACCGATGGCGATCCTGGGGGGTGTCCGCGACCTGTTCCGCGCCGGAGGATCCACCATGACCGCCCTGTTGCTGACCCCCACCGTCCTGAGCCTGGTCCTGCTCGCGGCCCACTTCGGCCGTGCTGGCCAGCCATGGCTACTGGTCCTGAGCCTGGTGCTCGCGCTGCTGGTGCTGGTGCCACGGCGCTGGGCGGCCTGGCTGTTGCAGACCGCTCTCCTCCTCGGTGCGGCGGAGTGGCTCCGCACCACGCTGGTGATCGCCATGACCCGGCAGGCCATGGGCGTGCCGACGACGCGCCTGGTCGTGATCCTCGGCACGGTGGCGCTCACCGCCCTGGCCGCCGCCGCCCTCTACCGCACGCCGCGTCTGCGGCGGCGATTCCAGTAGCATGGCGAGACCGTCTCGCAACCGGCTCCGGCAACCCCGTGCGGCGCAGTCCGGCCGCTGGCGGCCTCTCCGGCTCCCGTGTTGCGTGTGCATGGGACCCCGCTTCATGGGATCCCACCAGGGCCGGAAACGGCCGAGCCGCAGGGAGGCTGCATCATGTCCCACACTCGCCGCTTCGCCGTCGCCACCGCGCTGGCCGCCTCGCGGATCGTCCCCGAGGGCACGCCGGTCCTCGGTTCCCTGGTCCGCACCGGCCTGATGACCTTCACCGCCGGCGCCGCCGTGGCCTACGCCTTCGCCGCCCTGGCGCAGGACGCCGACCGGCCCGCCGCCGGCAAGCGGCCCGATGCCCGGGACGCGGGCGCGGACGCCGGAACGGACGCCGAGCCCGATTACGAGGAACTCACCCGGGACGACCTCTACCGCATCGCCCAGGAGCTGGACGTGAGCGGGCGCTCGCGCCTGAGCAAGCGCGAGCTCATCGCCGCCATCCGGGCCTGCCGCTGACGGGGTCACCGCCCGCGCGCCTCCTGCCGCCGCAGTTCCTTGCGGTACGTGTCGCGGGCCTCCTCGGCCGCCTCCTTCACCGCATCGAGCTGGCTCTGGGCCGTGTCGGTCACGTCGTGGACCTGCTCCTTGACGGTGCCGCCCACGTCGGCGGCTCGCTCGCGCGCCTCGGCCGAGACCTCGCGCACCTTCTCCTCGCCCTTCTCCTGCAGGTCCGTCGCGGTCTCGCGGAGCCGGCGCCGGGTCTCCTCGCCGCTGCGCGGGGCGAGCAGGAGGGCGGCCAGGCCGCCCGCGGCGGCGCCGAGCAGGAAGGCCATCACGGTGTTGTCACTGTTCGAGGACATGCGAATCTCCTGACTGGGGTGAACGGGATCGGGCGCGGCGCCGGCCCGGCCGGCGCCGGCCGGTA
>JAASSM010000065.1 GCA_021767885.1 bacterium
CGCGTGGCGCAGGAAGTGGAGGCCAAGGCAGCCGACATGGCCAGCGACATCGTCGTGCCCCAGCGCGTCAAGGGCTCCCGCTCCACCATCGAGGCCCGCTTCAAGGCCGCCGAGCTCGGCGGGCAGGGCGATCCGAGCACGTGGAAGTACCAGGTGCTGGTGCAGTCCAACGAGGGCTTCCCCTCCGGCGGCGACCTGCTCACCCGCAAGGTCAACGAGTTCGAGGGGCAGCACCGCTTCGGCGGCGGCACGGACTTCGACTGCGATCCGCACGTGATGGACATCCTCGGCGATCATTCTCAGCTCGCCGAGTACGAGTGCAACGACGACGGCACCACCGCCAAGCACGCCGTGGTCAAGCTGGTGACGCCGTAAGGACACGGCGCATACCCCTGAGGAGGTCCCTGGAATGAAACGACTGTTCTCCCTGCTGCTGGTGGCCACGCTGGTGGTCGGTGCGGTGAGCATCGCCCCGGCGGCCGATGGCCAGAAGCTCCAGTGGACCGGCGTGAACTACACCAAGTTCCTCGCCGGCAACCGTCACTACGACGGCTCCATGTACAACTTCACCACCATCCCGGGCGAGGGCTACGGCGACAACGGCCAGGGCACCGAGTTCGAGCTGCTCTTCCACAGCCGTCCCAGCGACAAGATCGAGGTCAATGGCCGCATCAAGAGCCGCTTCAACCAGAACCAGTGGACAAACTTCGGCGGCTTCGGCGGTGGCCCGGGCGACGCCGGGTCCATCGGCGGCGACGGTGGCGAGTTCGATCCCCGCAGCAACCAGTACGTCAAGCTGCGCGGCATCACCGTCAACATCACGCCGGGCTACTGGTGGCTGAACCGGGCGACCATCGGCTCGAGCGACATGGGCATGTTCGATCCCTTCACCATCGGCAAGATCCGCTACATCGACCGGGACAATGGCAAGGGGATCTTCCTCAACGGCAGCTTCTCCCGCGGCCAGCTCAGCTATGACCTGGCCCGGATCAGCCTGCCGCGGCTCTGGGCCGGCCCCAACTACGAGACCGGCGAGTACGCGGGCATGGACGCTGCCTACGGCGCCCAGGTGCGCTACCGGCCCACCCGGAGCTTCGGCGTCACCGGCATCTTCTCCTACGTCAACGACATCGAGCTCGACCCCAACGACGACGACCGCGACGACGGCCGCGACGTCCGCCAGCGCCAGCGCAACCAGGTCTTCGGCCTGAAGGCGGACTTCAGCACCGACGTGGGCGACTTCATGGGCCTGGACCTCGATGGCGCCTTCTACTACTCCAAGTACTACACCATCAACGACCTCGGCACCGGCGGCTGGAGCTCCTACACCGCCTACCCCCTGGGCAACCTGGATGGCGAGAGCTACACGGTGAACGCCAACATGGCGGACATCGCCGAGACGGGCCTGTCGCTGAACGTGCAGTACTTCAACATCGGCGAGGACTACGTCTCGGTCATGGCCGCGCGCCGCGAGAGCGACGTCCTGATCACCGAGGGTAGCGAGGGCACCTGGTACTACCCCGAGGCCGACAACGCCTCCTGGAAGGGCACCTCGGTCCTGGGCTACGGCGGCTTCCTGGGCCACGCCCAGCAGGTGGCCACCACCAACGTGGACAACGAATTCACCGACTTCGACGAGCCCCTGGCCGAGAGCGTGATCGGCTGGAAGGGCATCACGGTGGTGCCGAGCATCAACCTGTTCGACATCGATCTGAGCGGCGAGTTCAGCTACATCGACTACAACACCAACTGGCAGATGTGGGGCAACCCGGACGAGTACACGTTCGGCAGCTCGCCCTACGTCACCGCCGAGCCCGATGCCGGCTTCGGCAGCTTCCGCAACGCCTACATGCCGTTCCAGGAGAAGACCACCTACATCTATGTGCTGAAGGGCAACAAGTTCCTGGACCTGGGCAAGGGCGTGGATCTGCACTTCCGCTTCAAGTACATCGACGAGGAGGACCTGCGGATCAACGAGACGCAGTACCTGCCCCAGAACAACGCCGACGTGGCGGGCCACTTCAGCGATCCCGGCACCGCCGGGCAGTGGGCGGCCTTCGACAGCCTGGACGACGACGACAAGTTCCTCGAGATGTACCTGTACGAGATCGGCGCCGGCTACCAGCTCACCGACGAGCTCTATGCCGACCTGACCTGGCAGTACTACGACGTGGATCTGATCGACGGCAACACCGGCTTCCAGGGCAACCGGTCGCACCGCATGGCCGGCGGCGACCACAAGAAGAACAACCTCATCCTGGACGCGAGCTACATGGTGGGCGGCGCCGAGTTCGGCATGGTCTACCAGTACGCGTTCGGCGAGTGGGCGCCCGACTTCGGCGATGGCTTCACCCCCACCACGCAGGACGGCGAGCGCGGCTTCGTCGACAGCTGGGGCACCTTCCAGAGCCTGGAGAAGCGCGAGTACACCCACATCCGCATGAAGGCCTACATGAAGCTCCTCTTCTAGAGGCGCGTGGGCTCACCTCAGGACCCCGGGGCCGCGCGCCCCGGGGTCCGTCCTTTCCGGAGGCTCGACCATGGCGACCCGTCGCGTTCCCGTCCTGCTCGCCCTGCTGATCTGCGGCCTGACCCTGCCGGCGCTCGCCGGCGACCCCGTGGTCCGGCTCACCGACCCCGAGGGGGACGACCACGGCGACGGCGACCTCGTCTACCCCAGCCAGGGCTTCGCGCCCGGCGACCTCGACGTGGTGGGCTTCACCGTGGAGAACGACGGCGATCAGGCCGTCTTCTCCGTGGAGTTCGCCGATCGCATCGCGCAGCCCCAGCGGGGGGCGCGCGACGAGCTGGGCACCGATTTCACCCGCATCGCCCGCCACGGCTTCTACCAGTTCAACGTGGACGTCTACGTCGACACCGATCGCCGTCCGGGCTCCGGCTTCACCCGCCTGCTCCCGGGCCGGCTGGCCATGGTGGCTCCCGACGACGCCTGGGAGCTGGCCGTCCTGGCCACGCCGCGTCCCACCGTGATCGGGGGCATCCTGCGCGACGCCGTGCAGACGGAGGAGGAGGCCTTCGCCGGGCTGGGCGTTCCCGGCGCCGACGCATCGCAGGCCCGCTCCCTGGCCGCCGCCATCGACCGCGCGACGGTGATCCCGCGCGATCTGCGGGTCCGCGGCAAGCGGCTGGAGTTCCGCGTCCCGCACGCCCTGCTCGGTGGCCCCGCCCGGGCCACCTGGGCCTACACCGTGGTGATCACCGGCGCCGACCTGCAGGCCAGTCTGGAGCTGATGTCGGCCACGGGCCTGGCCTCGGCCACCAACACCGCCCTGGGCGCCCTGCCCATCTCCCCGGGCGAGGAGTGGACCAACCGCTTCGGCGGCGGCCGCCACGGCGAACCGCTCCAGCCGCCGATCGTGGACCTCTTCACGCCGGAGGGCGTGCGTCAGGAGCTGGTGCTCGCCGATTACGACAGCGGCCGCGGACGCCGGGCCGTGCTGCCGGCCGTGGTGCCGGCGGCGGCCGCGGGCGCGATCGCGACCAGCGGCGACGGTGATCCGGCCGCCGTGCCCACCTGGGCCCTGGATCACTGGCGGGGCCGGGTCTGCTACGAGATCTTCGTGCGCAGCTTCAAGGACTCCGACGGCGACGGCATCGGCGATCTGCGCGGCCTCATCCAGTCGCTGGACTACCTCAACGACGGCGATCCCACCACCACCGACGACCTCGGCATCGAGGCCATCTGGCTGATGCCCATCTTCGCCTCGCCCAGCTACCACGGTTACGACGCCATCGACTACTACCGCATCGACCCCGAGTACGGCACCGAGGCCGACCTGGTCGAGCTGATCCGCGAGTGCGATCGCCGCGGCATCCAGGTGGTGCTCGATCTGATGCTCAACCACTCCAGCGACCAGCATCCCTGGTTCGTGGCCAGCGCCCGCGATCCGCAGTCCGACAAGCGCGACTGGTACGTCTGGCGCGACAGCGATCCCGGCTGGACCCAGCCCTGGGGTTCGTATCCCAGCTGGCACGAACGCAACGGGTCCTGGTACTACGGCATCTTCTGGAGCGGCATGCCCGACTTCAACTGGCGCAATCCCGAGGTGCGCGCGGAGGCGCAGGACATCGCCCGCCACTGGCTGGACCTGGGCGTGGGGGGCTTCCGCCTCGACGCCGCCAAGCACCTCATCGCCACCGGCCCGGGCGAGCAGCAGAACGGCACTCCCGAGACCCACGCCGCCTGGCAGGAGTACTCCCGCTTCCTGCGCACCGAGTACCCCGACCGCCTCATGCTCGGCGAGATCTGGTCGGCTCCGGAGGCGGTGGCACCCTACTATGGCGACGCCGTGCGCGTTCCCGGCGGCACCGAGTTCGCCATGACCTTCAACTTCGCCCTCTCCGGCGGCATCATCCAGGCGGTGAACCTGGGCCAGGCCGGCCCGCTCACCAGCGCCCTGGCGCGCATCCAGCAGGCCTACCCCGACGGCGTCCTCGACGGCACCTTCCTGGCCAACCACGACATGATCCGCCTGGCCACCCAGCTGGGCGGCGACGTGGCCAAGCAGGGCCAGGCGGCGGCCATGCTGCTGACCCTGCCCGGGACGCCGTGGCTGTACTACGGCGAGGAGGTGGGGCTGCGCAACGGCACCGCCAGCGGCGACGAGGCCAAGCGCACGCCCATGCCCTGGACCGACGGCGACGCGGGCTTCACCGCCGGCGTGCCCTGGTACCGCTTCGCACCGGGCCGCGAGACCGCCAACGTGGCCGTCCAGACGGGCGACCCCGCGAGCCTGCTCTCGCGGTACCGCGATCTGATCCGCACCCGCCAGCAGCTGCCCGCCCTGCGCGTCGGCGACCTCGACCTGGTGGCGCTGGACGACACCCCGGCCAGCGCGGTCGCCTACCTGCGCACCGCCGACCAGCAGCGCGTCCTGGTGGTCCACAACCTGGCCGACCAGCCGGCCACCCTCTCCTGGTCCCTCCCGGAGCCGCCGGCCAGCTACACGCTCCGCTTCGGCGACCGCGGCGTGGGCCTGCCGGCCGGCGATGCCATCACCTTGCCGGCTCGGGCGACCGGCGTCTGGGAGCTGGGTGTGGAGGTGGCCGAATGAGCAAGCTGGTGGGCAAGGTCCTGCTCGAGGGCACCCGCCTGACGCACAAGACGGACCTGGCCTTCACCCTCAACGAGCATCCCCGCTTCGTGGGGCCGCGCCGCTACCGCTACCACTCGCCGGTGGTCTCCGGCGAGTGGTGTGGTTTCACCAACCATCCGTGGGGCCGCGGTCTGGTGAACTACGACCCCGCCACCGAGCACGACCTGGCCATGGCCACCTACCGCACCTGGGCCGACCTGTTCGGCCACCTGCGGTACTACACCTGGATCGTGGACCGCTTCCACGTCTCGACGCAGTGCTGGCAGAAGCTCCATCACGGGCGCGACGTGGACTTCGCCTGGCTCGAGGACCGCCTCGGGCCGCTGGGCTTCCGGATCGTGCTCTGCGTGCGCCGCGAGGAGACCTTCGCCGCCGCCCGCGAGGCGCGCCTGAAGGTCTCCGGCAACCCCGCCCAGTACGATGACCTCGACGTCTTCATCCGCGAGCAGGATCTGCTGCGCGAGCTGGTGAACCGCTCCTCGCTCCTGGCCATGGAGCTGGACATCTCCGACGACGACGTGGCCACCGCAGCCGACCGCCTGGTGGACTGGTACGAGGTCACCGGCGGGCTCACGCTGCCCGATGCGCATCACCCCGAGGTCGGGGCGTGACCACCCCGGACGCGGACCTGCCCCCCGCGCCGGAGCCCCTGGGACCACTGGACCGCCTGGGGCCGCTGGCGCCGGCGGTGCGCGAGATGCTGGGCGTGCTGCGGGGGCGCCCCGACGGGCTGGTCTCCTTCCGCGAGGTCCAGCAGCACCTGCGGCTGGGCCACATGCGCGACCGTGGCGTGCGCGAGGTGCCCCTGGCGGCCATCACGGGCTCGCTCAACCGCACCCGCGACTTCGACCGCGCCTTCCTGCCGCGAGACGACACCCGGCGGCGGCAGCTCCGGGAATTGCGCCAGGTGGCCGACCAGCAGGGCTTCCCGCCGGTGGAGCTCTACCAGGTCGGTGGCGCCTACTTCGTGGTGGATGGCCATCACCGCGTGGCGCTGGCGCGGCAGGCGAAGGCCACCACCATCGAGGCCCACGTGTGGGAGTTCCCCACCGAGGACAGCGTGGAGCCAGGCGACACCCTGGACACCATCCTGGCCAAGGCCAGCGCCGGGAACTTCGCCCGGGCCACCGGACTGCCCGTCTCCGGCGAGGAGGCGGTGGCGCCCACGTCGCCGGCCGGCTACGACCGGCTCCTCGAGCACATCGCCGGCCACCGGTACTACCTGGGCCTGCAGCAGGGGCGCGAGCCCTCCTGGGAGGAGGCGGTGGCGTCCTGGCGGGACACGGTCTACCGGCCCGTCCTGGCGGTGATCCGCGAGCACGGCCTGATGGCGGACTTCCCCGGCCGGACGGCCACCGACCTGTACCTGTGGGTGGTGGACCGGCTGCACCGGCTGCGGCAGGCGTACCGGGACGACGCCCTGGATCCCTCGCGGGCCATGCCGCCGCCGCGATGGTGGCGGCGGTGGTGGTGGCGGTTGCGGGGGAGGCGGGCGCCGGAGTCGCCGGCGACCGGCGGCCCGCAGCCGGGTGGTCCGGGGAACGCCGGGGCCGGAGATCAGCGGTAGTAGGGCGAGGGGACGCCCACCTTGCCGGCGAAGAAGGCACCGAAGGCGTCCTGGCCGCGCGGGAAGCAGCGGCGGTCGGCATACATCAGCAGGATGTCGGCCTGGAAGTTGCCGCCGGACATGCGCATGGCCACCAGGCTGCGCTCGGACATCCAGCCCAGCTCGTAGCGGACCAGGCCCAGGCCCAGCGCCTCGGCCCGCAGCTGCGGGTCCTCGGCGAACATGGGGTCCTCCCAGTCCCACTTCTCGATGGGCGGTTCCTCGTAGGCGGCGGTGAGCGCCGCCCGCAGCGCCTCGGCGTCGGCGAAGTAGGCGTCCAGTTCCTCGTGGGTGTCGGACCACTGGTAGAAGCCCATGCAGAGGCGGTCCTGCTGGAAGAAGTAGATCACGCGGCAGGAATCGCCGGCCACGGTGGCCGGGAATGCCAGGAGGGGGCCCTCGGCGAGGTCGGGATCGCCCGCCTCGGAGCGCCGGACCTCGTCGGGGCTCATGCCCCAGCGGGCGGCGCGGAAGTCGGCGTCGGCAGCGGGCAGGGGGGGGTGGTCGGCCGCCGTCGCCGGCGTGGGGATGGCGGCGAGGAGGAACAGGCCGGCGAGGACGGCGAAGGAAAGGACACAACGTCGCGGCCGGACCGCGGTCGCGCACCGGTCAGGAATCGCCGACGAGCGGCAGGAAAACGGGCGCATGGGCTACCTCCGGAGGGGTCCAGGGAGGGACCATGCAGGATCTGGGCCCGAGGGCGCGGAGATCGTCCTGGCCTGACGCGCGACAGATCACCAGGGTCGTGACCGACAGTGCGGCATGGGGGTCCACGATCGTGGTGCTCCGCAGAGGGATCGAGGCGCGGCCAGCAGGGTCGAGGATCAGACGATCGCCGGAGATGCGTTGCAGGAGATTGCCCTCTC
>JAASSM010000066.1 GCA_021767885.1 bacterium
CCAGGACGGCGCGCAGGAGCTCCGCACTGGCGGCGGCGTCCTCGCCGCCGGCGAGCTGGTCGGCGGTGCAACGCGCGAGTCCGGCGTCCTCCGGCGTGACCACCCGGCGCACGAGCTCGCCGTCGCGGAGCTCGGTGACCTGCGTGGGGCCGGTGAGGGCGAGCTCGTCCTCGCCGTCGTGGCCGTGGACCACCAGCGCGCGGGCCGCCCCCAGCTCGGCCAGGGCGCCGGCGAGCAGATCGCAGAGATCGGGATCGTAGACGCCCAGGAGCTGGTGGCGCACGCCGGCCGGGTTGGTGAGCGGCCCCAGCAGGTTGAACACCGTGCGCACGCCCAGGGACCGGCGCACCGGCATGGCGTGGCGCATGGCCGGGTGGTGGCGCGGGGCGAAGAGGAAGGCCAGGCCCACCTGGTCCAGCAGCCGGCCGAGGGCGCCGGCATCGAGGTCCAGGTTCACGCCGAGGGCCTCCAGGACGTCGGCCGAGCCGCACACCGAGCTGGCCGCGCGGTTGCCGTGCTTGGCCACCGGCACGCCGGCCGCGGCGGTGACCAGGGCGGCGCCGGTGGAGATGTTGAAGGTGCCCCGGCCATCCCCGCCGGTGCCGCAGGTGTCCACCGCCTGGCCGGCCGTGGCCGCCACCACCGGCACCACGCGCGCGCGCATGGCGCGGGCGAAGCCGCCCAGCTCCGCCGCGGTGGTGCCCTTCAGGCGCAGCGCGGCCAGGACGGCGCCCAGCCGGGCGGCATCGAGCCGGCCATCCATGATGTGGTCCATGAGGAGCTCGGCCTCGTCCGCGGCGAGGTCGCGGCCGGCGAGCAGGTCGGCGAAGACCGCGGTCAGGGCACTCATGGCGTCACCTCCGGCGCGGGAACGCAAAGCCGCAGCCAGTTCTGCAGGAGCTGCGCACCCTCGGCGGTCATGATGGACTCGGGATGGAACTGCACCCCGTGGCTCGGCCGGGTGCGGTGGCGGACGCCCATGACCTCGCCGGCGGCGGTGTAGGCGCAGATCTCCAGGGCGGCGGGCACATCCTCCTCGCGGACGCCCAGGGAGTGGTAGCGCGTGGCGGTGAACGGATTGCTCAGGCCGGTGTAGAGGTCGCGGCCGTCGTGATAGACGGGGCTGGTCTTGCCATGCATCACCTGCGCGCAGCGGGTGACCCGACCGCCGCTGACCTCCACCAGGGTCTGGTGGCCGAGGCAGATGCCCAGGACCGGCACGCGGTCGCCGAGGTGCTCGATGAGCGCGGCGCTGACCCCCGCCTGGGCGGGCGTGCCGGGGCCGGGCGAGATGATCAGGCCGTCGGGGGCGAGGTCGTCCGCCTCGGCCGTGGTGATGGCATCGTTGCGGCGGACGATCACCTCGGCGCCCAGCTCGCCGAGAGCCTGCACGACGTTGTAGGTGAAGCTGTCGTAGTTGTCGATCATCAGGAGCTTCACTGCAGACCTCCCTCGGCCACGGTGATCGCGCGGGTGATGGCGCGGAGCTTGTGCAGGGTCTCGTGGTACTCGGCGGTGGGGTCGCTGTCGGCGACGATGCCCGCCCCCGCCTGGGCCCACCAGCGCTCGCCCTGCAGCACCAGGGTGCGGATGGCGATGCACAGGTCGAGATCGCCCCCGGGAGCGAGGTAGCCCACGGCGCCGGCGTACGGGCCGCGGCGGCGTCCCTCCTGGGCGGCGATGATCTCCATGGCCCGCACCTTGGGGGCGCCGCTGACCGTGCCGGCAGGGAAGACCGCGCGCAGCAGGTCGAAGGCGGAGACGTCGTCCCGTAGCTCGCCGGCCACCCGGGAGACGATGTGCATGACGTGGCTGTAGCGCTCCACCTGCTGGAAGCTCACCGGTCGGACCGTCCCGGGATGGCAGACGCGGCCGAGATCGTTGCGGCCGAGGTCGACGAGCATGAGGTGCTCGGCACGCTCCTTCTCGCTGGCCAGCAGCTCCTGCTCGAGGGCCTGGTCGGCAGCGGCGTCTTCTCCGCGCGGGCGGGTGCCGGCGATGGGGCAGACCTGGGCGGTCTGGCCGTGGCGCGTGACCAGGGCCTCGGGCGAGGAGCCCACGAGCTGCAGGTCGCCGAAGTCGAGGAAGAAGAGGTAGGGCGAGGGATTGAGGATCCGCAGCGCGCGGTAGACGGTGAAGGGGTCGGCCGCGGTCCGGCCGCGCAGGCGCTGGCTCAGCACGATCTGGAACGCGTCGCCGGCCAGGATGTGCTCCCGGGCGGCCGTCACCATCTCCTCGAAGCGGGCCTGCGGGATCTCGGGCGCGGCCGCCTCCAGGGTGGGCACCGCCGCGGGCACCGCGCGCGGCGGCAGCGGGCCGCGCAGGGCCTCGAGGATCTGGTCGAGGCGCAGCTGGGCGGCGGCGTAGCCATCCTCCAGCGGCACGTCGTCCGGGGGCAGGACGGCGGCCTCGATCTCGCTCTTGACGTGGTCGAAGACCACCAGCGCGCCGGGAAAGAGGAGGCGGGCGTCGGGGAGGTGGTCCTCCGGCCGGGCATCCGGCAGGGGGACGCGTTCGAAGTGGCGCACCGTCTCCCAGCCCAGGTAGCCCACCGCCGCGCCCAGCGGTCCCGGCAGGCCATCGAGGGCGAGGCCGCGGCCGCGCGCGAGCTCGGCCTCGAGGGCGGCGAACGGTGCGGCCGGATCGAGGGGCGCGGTCTCGCGCGCGGCGCCGCGGGTGGTGGTGACCGTGTCGCGATCGAGGGTGATCTCGCAGCGCGGCTGCAGGCCGATGAAGGAGTAGCGGCCCACCTGCACGCCCTGTTCCACGCTCTCGAAGAGGAAGGCGGCACCGCAGCCGGCGAGCTTGAGGTAGGCCGACACCGGCGTCTCCAGGTCGGCGGGGATCCGCCGGCGCAACGGCGTGGTGCGGCCGCGGCGGGCGAGGTCGAGGTAATCGGAGAGGGCGGGCGTGACCATGGCTGCTCCTGGGCTCGGTGACGATGGGTCCTGCAAGGGTCTGTCAACGAGAAGACCCGCGGCCTGGGCAGGTCGCGGGTCTCGTTCTCGCGTCCGGTGCGCTGATCCTCTCAGCGTCTCCTATCCGTCCGGACCTCGACCCCGACCTGCGATCGCGCCGTGCCACCACCACCAGGTGCTGGGGGCATGGATCGCGGCGGGGATGGCGAGGCGACGGGTCATGGGATCGCTCCCGGGATCACGCGGTCGGTCTCGGTCTCTCGAGGCTCGCCTGCGGTGCGGCGGCCGTCGTGGTCAGGCGTGGCCGCCCGGCACCGGCAAGCCGGCGACTCGTGGGAGAGCTTACGGACCCCGCCGCGATGTGTCAAGACGTAAAATGACGGAATCTCGTCGCCGATACGGATATGTCGCCGCGGCAGCCGATAACGGCAGATCAACGATCGGGCGCGGGACCTTGCTTGATGGATGATCATGACCGGACCGACGACCAGCCGTTGCCATGGCGGAGCGGCCGGGATACCATGCAGCGGTTCGTTCAGCGTCCGCAGACGTCTTCGATGCCGGTCGCGGTGGTGCGTCGACCCCCGCGGCCGCTCACGGTGGTTCGTCGCCGTCCCCCCCGACGGGCCGCGCGCTTCCAGCCCCGGAAGGTGGCCAGGCATGTCCCAGCCCTCCGCCCAGGATCCCGAGCGGTTCGTCGTCGACGTTCGCAGCGAGGTGGGCCGCCTGCAGGGCGTGGTCCTGCACCGCCCCGGTCCCGAGGTCACCCAGATGACCCCGGCCAACGCCGAGCGTGCGCTCTACAGCGACATCCTCAACCTCGACGTGGCGGTGAAGGAGTATGCCCAGCTCGAGGGCGTGCTCGCGCGCTGGACGCGGACCTTCCAGGTGCGCGACCTGCTCCAGGAGATCCTGCGCACCACCCGGGTGCGTGAGACGCTGGTCGAGCGGGTCTGCGCGCAGGAGCAGGTGCCCCAGCTCACCGCTCGCCTGGGCAGCATGGACCCCGCGGACCTGACGCGGGCCCTCATCGAGGGCGTGCCCCTCGAGCGCGACAACCTCACGCGTTTCCTCAGCCCCGACCGCTTCGCCCTGCCCCCGCTGCACAACTTCTTCTTCACGCGCGACGCCGCCGCCGCCGTGGGCGACCGCGTGCTCATCGGCCGCATGGCCAGCCGCGTGCGCGAGCGCGAGGCGCTCATCATGGAGGCCATCTTCGACGTCCACCCCCTCTTCCGCACCGAGACCGTCAACCCCGCCCGGCACGGCGCCGCCGGCCGCGAGGTGACCATCGAGGGCGGCGACCTGCTGGTCGCGCGCGAGGACGTGCTCATGGTGGGCGTGGGGCAACGGACCAGCACCCAGGCGGTGGACTTCCTCATCGAGCGCCTGAAGGGCGAGTCGCGGGCCACGGAATCCACCCGTCACCTGCTGGTCCAGCTGCTGCCCCACGAACCGGAGTCGTTCATCCACCTGGACATGGTCTTCACCTTCCTCGACCGCGACGCCTGCATGGTGTTCGCGCCGCTGGTCACCGAGCACAACCACCACCCCACCGTGCACGTGGAGGTCGCCGGTGGCGCGGTGCGCCGCATCGCCGAGGTGGAGACGCTCCGGGAGGGACTGCAGCACCTGGGCTTCGAGCTCGAGCCCATCCTCTGCGGCGGCCGCGAGGACCGCTGGCAGCAGGAGCGGGAACAGTGGCACTCCGGCACCAACTTCTTCGCCCTGGCGCCCGGCAAGGTGGTGGGCTATGCCCGCAACGTGCACACCCTCGAGGAGCTGGACCGCCACGGGTTCGCCATCCTGCCGGCCGACGACGTCATCGACGGCACGTCCGACCCTGCCGCGCACGACCGCTGCGTGATCACCATCGGAGGTTCCGAGCTCGCCCGCGGCGGCGGTGGCTGCCGCTGCATGACCCTGCCCATCGCGCGCGACGCGGTGGTCTGATCCGGCTGGCGCCGGCGACATCATCTTCCGGCGGCGGCCACCAGGCCTTGCGGCCGCGGGCCGGATCGTGACCGTCGCTTTCGTCTTGAAATCCGCGCAACCGGGCCGTAGATAAGAACCTGTCCCACCAACCACCCGTAGCCCCAGGAGTGGTCTTCATGGATGTCGTCATGCTCTCCCGCATCCAGTTCGCCCTGACCATCGGTTTCCATTACTTCTATCCACCACTCAGCATCGGCCTCGGTCTGATCCTGGTGATGATGGAGGGGATGTACCTGAAGACCGGCAAGGCGATCTACCATCAGCTCACCCGGTTCTGGGTCCGGATCTTCGGCCTGATCTTCGCCTTCGGTGTCGGCTCCGGCATCGTGATGGAGTTCGAGTTCGGCACCAACTGGGCCGCGTACTCGCGCTACGTCGGCGACATCTTCGGCAGCCCACTGGCGGCCGAGGGCATCTTCGCCTTCTTCCTCGAGTCCGGCTTCCTCGCCCTGCTGCTCTTCGGCTGGGAACGCATCAGCAAGGGCATGCACTTCTTCGCCACCTGCATGGTGGCCCTCGGCGCGCACTTCTCGGCCATCTGGATCATCGTGGCCAACAGCTGGATGCAGACCCCGGCGGGGTACCACATCGTCGAGACGCCCGTGGGTCCGCGTGCCGAGATCACGAGCTTCTGGGAGGCGGTGCTCAACCCGTCGACCATCGACCGCCTCTCCCATACCGTGATGGGCGCCTGGCAGGCCGGCGCGTTCTTCGTGATCTCGGTGGGCGCCTACTACCTGCTGCGGCGCCAGCACGAGGAGTTCGCCAAGACGTCCATGAAGGTGGCCTTCGTGGTGGCCATGGTCGCGTCGCTGGGCCAGCTGGTCTCCGGGCACGACAGCGCCGTCATGGTGGCCGAGCATCAGCCCGCCAAGCTCGCCGCCTTCGAGGGCGTCTACGAGACCGGCCCCGATCAGGCCCTGACCGTCATGGGCTGGGTGGACGAGGAGAACCAGGAGGTCAAGGGGATCAAGATCCCCGGCCTGCTGAGCTGGCTCATCGACTTCGATACCGACACCGTGGTGCGGGGGATGAACGAGTGGGCGGAGGAGGACCTGCCGCCGGTGCAGGTCACCTTCCAGAGCTACCACTTCATGGTGGCCATCGGCATGGCGCTGATCCTGCTGGCGTGGGGCGGCGGCCTGCTCGCCTGGCGCGACCAGCTATTCAAGCACCGCTGGCTGCTGTGGGTCTTCGTCTTCTCGGTGCTCCTGCCGCAGATCTCCAACCAGCTCGGCTGGGCGGCGGCCGAGATCGGCCGGCAGCCGTGGATCGTCTACGAGCTCATGCGCACGGCCGACGGTGTCAGCGACACCATCTCGGCGGGCAACGTGCTCTTCTCGCTGATCCTGTTCACGCTGATCTACCTGGCGCTGTTCGTGGTCTTCATCGTGCTGCTCGACCAGAAGGTCAAGCACGGCCCGCGGACCGAGGACATGCCCCGGACCGGGGAGGTGCGGTCGTGAGTCCCGAGTTCTACAACATCATCTGGTACATCCTGGTGGGCGTGCTGCTGACGGGCTACGCCATCCTCGACGGCTTCGACCTCGGCGTGGGCGGCCTGCATCTGCTGGCCCGCGGCGACAAGGAGCGGCGGATCTTCCTCAACTCCATCGGCCCGTTCTGGGACGGCAACCAGGTCTGGCTGGTGACCGGCGGCGGCGCGCTCTTCGCCGCCTTCCCCCACGTCTACGCCACGGCGTTCAGCGGCTTCTACATCGCGTTCATCCTCCTGCTCTTCACGCTCATCTTCCGCGGGGTCTCCATCCACGTGCGCAGCCTGCGCGAGAGCGGCGCCTGGCGGAGCTTCTGGGACTGGGCCTTCAGCGTCTCCAGCCTGCTGGCCTCGCTGCTCATCGGCGTGGCGCTGGGCAACGTGGCCTGGGGCGTCCCCCTCGAGGCCAATTTCCGCTACCAGGGCGACATCTTCGCGCAGATCCACCCCTACACCGTGCTGACGGGTCTGCTGGTGGTGGCCATGTTCCTGATGCATGGCGCCATCTACCTGGTGCTCAAGACCGAGGGCGATCTCAACGCCCGCGTGCGCACCTGGGTGCGCCCGTCGATCATCACCTTCATCATCCTGTACGTGGTGGTCACCATGGCCACGCTGCTCTACCTGCCGCACATGGCCGACCCCTTCCGCAACAACCCCGTGCTGTTCCTGGTGCCGGCGCTGAGCGTCCTGGCCATCGCCAACATCCCGCGCGAGATGCATCACGGTCGCGAGTTCTTCGCGTTCCTGTCGTCGGCCGTGGCCATGCTCCTGCTGCTGGCGCTGTTCGGGATCGGCATGTTCCCCGAGCTGATCCACTCGCGCCCGGACCCGGCCCACAGCATGACCATCTACAACGCCTCGAGCTCGCAGAAGACCCTGCAGACCATGCTCATCATGGCGGCCATCGGCATGCCGCTGGTGATCGCCTACACCTTCCACATCTACCGCGTCTTCCAGGGGAAGGTGAAGCTGGACTCGATGTCGTACTAGCGGTCACGGGCCGTGAGCGTGGAGGCGGCGGATCCGCCGC
>JAASSM010000067.1 GCA_021767885.1 bacterium
ATCGATCGCGTGCTCTGGCAACGGGCGCAGGTGGCCGAGCGGCTGCACGATCCCGACACCGCGGCGACGATGTACCGGCGCCTGGTCGCCGAGTATCCGGACAGCGAGCGGCGCGACGACGCGCGCGAGCGGCTGGCGGACCTGCCGGGGGACGCCGCCGGGAACTCATGATCCGCGCCCTCTACGGGGGCAGCTTCGATCCCATCCACGCCGGTCACGTGGCCCTGATCACCATGCTGCGGCGGCGCGAGGTGGCCGGAGCCGTTCACGTGGTCCCGGCGTGGCGGTCGCCGCACAAGGCCGACCGGCGGCCGGGGGCGCCGCCGGCCGAGCGTCTGGTCATGGTCCGGCTGGCCTGTGCGGCGCTGCCGGACGTGGTGGTGGATCCCCGCGAGATCCATCGCGGCGGCACCAGCTACACCCTCGAGACCCTGAACGGACTGGCCCGCGAGCATCCGGCGGACCGCTGGCGACTGGTGATCGGCGCGGACGCCGCCCGCGGCTTCCCCCGCTGGCGCGAGCCGGAGCGCCTGCTGGACCTGGCGGACGTGGTGGTGATCGCCCGTGGCGAGGTGATCCTGCCGCCGCTGCTGGAGGGGCGAGCCACGGTGATCGACGACTTCGACCACCCCGCCAGCGGGACGGAGATCCGGTCCCAGCTCGCGTCCGGCGTGCTGCCCGGGCCGGACCGGTTGCCGTCCGTGGTGGCCACGCACATCCTGGCCCACGGCCTCTACGGCTGGCCAGCCGGCGCGACCATCCCCGATCCCGGCGCCCCGAACCCGGAGGAGACCCCGTGAGCCTGATCCTCATCGACGGCTCGGCCCTCGTCTACCGGGCCCATTACGCCTTCGCCAGCCGGCCGCTGACCGCACCCTCGGGAGAGGTCACGTCGGTGGCGTTCGGCTTCGCCAGCGCCGTCCTGCAGCTCATCGAGCAGTACCGGCCGTCCCACCTCGCGGTGGTCTTCGACGTCAAGGGCCCCACCTTCCGGCACGAGCTCTTCGACCAGTACAAGGCCAACCGCAAGCCCATGCCCGAGGAGCTGGCCAGCCAGTTGCCGCGCCTGCGGGAGATGCTCGCGGCCTGGGGCTTGCCGGTCCTCGAGCGTCCGGGATACGAGGCGGACGACGTCATGGCCACGCTCGCCGCCGGCAGCGCAGAGGTCACCGACCGCGTCTGGTTCTATACCGGCGACAAGGACTTCCAGCAGCTCCTGGACGAGCGCTGCGGCATGCTCAAGCCCGGCCGGCGGGGCGACGACATCACCGAGTACACCCTGCAGGATCTGCAGCGGGACACCGGGCTGACCCCGCTACAGATGGTGGACTGCTTCGCGCTGGCCGGCGACAAGTCGGACAACATCCCCGGCGCCCCGGGGATCGGCGACAAGACGGCGCAGAAGCTCATCCGCGAGTTCGGTGATCTCGAGACCCTGTTCGCCGAGCTCGAGCGGAGCACGCTGACGCCGCGCCTGAAGCGCGTGATCGGGGAGAACCGGGCCCAGATCCAGCTCTCCCGCGATCTCTTCCTCATCGACCGGGCGGTGCCGCTGGACGTGGCGTGGGAGGACCTGCGCACCGTCCTGCCCCTGGGCGAGGCGGCGGTCCAGTTGTTCGACCAGCTCGGCCTGCAGCGCGCCTCCGGACGGGCGGAGCGCCTGGCCCGGGCTCTGCCCGCGGCGGTGCCGGCGGACGCGGCGGAGGCGCCCGGTGCCGGCGCGGCCGAGGCCGTGGCCCCCGCCGCGGTCCCGGAGCGGACGCCGACGGATCCCGCGGCGGGCAGCGCTGCCGCGCAGGATCCCCTCGCGCGGCTTCAGGCCCGGGGTTACGTCCTGTTGCCGGACGCGGCGGCCCTCGCGGACTGGCTCGCCCACCTGCCGGCGGACGTTCCCCTGGCCGTCGATACCGAGACCGACGACCTGGTCGCTCATCGTGCGCGTCTGCTGGGCATCTCCCTCGCCGCGCCGGGGCGCCCCGCCGCCTACGTGCCGGTGCGCTGGCGCGAGGCGGCCGGCGGCGCCGCCGAGCAGGGCAGCCTCTTCGCGGCCGGCGCGGAGCGGGAGCAGCTCGCCGCCGTCCGCGAGGTCCTCGATCCGATCCTGGCCGCCCCCGGCCGCCTGAAGGTGGGGCAGAACCTCAAGTACGATCTCTGGGTCCTGGAGCGGCACGGCTTCACCGTGGCCGACCCGATCTTCGACACCATGCTCGCCAGCTACGTCCTGGACCCGGGCCGCCGCAGCCACGGGCTGGACGAGCTGGCCCGCGTCCTCCTCGGCGAGACCATGATCTCGTACCAGGACCTCTTCGCCCGCGGGGACCGCCGCAAGGACCTCCTGGCCGTGCCCCTGGAGAGGCTGGCGGAGTACGCCGCCGAGGACGCCGACGTCACCCTGCGCCTGCATGCGGTCCTGTCCGAGCAGCTCGACGCGGCCGGCCTGCGGGAACTCCTGGACGATCTCGAGATGCCCCTGCTGCGAGTCCTGCAGCGGATGGAGCAGCACGGCATCAAGATCGACCGGGCCTTCCTCGATGACCTCCAGCGCACCTTCGCCGGGGAGCTCGCGCGCCTGGAGGCCCGCATCCACGAGCTGGCCGGCGAGGTCTTCAACGTCCAGAGTCCACGGCAGCTGCAGGTGATCCTCTTCGAGAAGCTGGGCCTCAAGCCCATCAAGAAGACGGCCACCGGCTGGTCCACCGACGTCACCGTGCTCGAGCGTCTGGCCGAGGAGCACGAGCTGCCGCGGCTGATCCTCGAGCACCGGCAGGTGGCCAAGCTGCAGGGCACCTACGTGACCGCCCTGCCCGGGCTCACCGACCAGGACGACCTCATCCACACCAGCTACAACCAGGCGGTGGCCGCCACCGGCCGCCTGTCCAGCTCCGATCCCAACCTGCAGAACATCCCCATCCGCACCGAGCTGGGCCGCCAGATCCGGCGGGCCTTCGTGCCGCGACGGCCGGACCACGTGTTCCTCTCGGCGGACTACTCGCAGGTGGAGCTCCGCCTGCTCGCCCACCTGTCCGGCGATGCGGCGCTGCGGCAGGCGTTCGGCGACGGTGCCGACGTCCACCGCCGCACGGCGGCCCTCATCGCCGACGTGCCCGAGGAGCAGGTCACCGCCGACATGCGCTCGCGGGCCAAGGCCATCAACTTCGGCGTGATCTACGGCATGGGCGCCCGGGCGCTGGCCGCGCAGATCGGCGTGCCGACGGCCGAGGCCGCGGCATTCATCGAGCAGTATTTCGCCACCTATCCGGGGGTGCGAGCGTTCATCGACCAGGTCAAGGAGCGTGCGCGCCAGGAGGGCTGGGTGGCCACCATGCTCGGTCGCCGCCGCCTGCTGCCGGACATCCTCTCGCAGAACAACCGGGTGCGCAGCTTCCAGGAGCGTATCGCGGTCAACACGCCCATCCAGGGCACGGCCGCCGATCTCATCAAGCTGGCCATGCTCCGCCTCGACCGCGCCCTGCGCGAGGCCCGCTCGCCTGCCCTCATGCTCCTGCAGGTCCATGACGAGCTGGTCCTCGAGGTCCCCGCGGCCGCCCGCGAGGAGACGGCCGCCCTGGTCACCGAGGCCATGGAGGGGGCCCTGGAACTGACCGTCCCGCTGGTGGTGGAGGTCCACGCCGGCGAGAACTGGCGCGAGGCTCACGGGTGAGCCGGCCGGCCTCCTCGCCGGCGGCTCCCCGCCTCGCCGTCACCGGCCCCACCGCCGCGGGCAAGAGTCGCCTGTGCCGGCGTCTGGCGGAGCTGGGTGCGGTGGTGCTCGATGCCGACCGCATCGCCCACGGCGTCCTCGACGCGCCAGCGGTGCAGGCCGCGGTGGTGGCGGCCTTCGGCGACGACATCCTCGGGCCCGATGGCCGGATCGATCGCGGCGTGCTCGGGCCGCGCGTCTTCGGCGATCCGACCCGGCGCGAGGAGCTGGACCGGATCGTCCATCCGCCGCTCGCGGCCGCCTGCACGGCGCTGCTCGCGGCCGCCGCGGCCGGCAAGTCCCCCCTGGTGGTCCTGGAGGCCGCGGTGTATTTTCGCTTGCCCGGACCGCCGCCGGTGGATATCACTGTGACGGTCACCGCGCCCGCACAGGCGCGGCAGGCTCGCCTGGTCGACGCCGGCCTCGATCCTGACCGCGCGCGCGCGCGCATGGCCGCGCAGGCCCACCTCGAGCCGCTCTGGCGGCGCGCCGACCGTATCATCGAGAACCGCGGCACCGAGGCCGAGCTCATCGCGGCGGCCGACCGCCTCTGGCGCGAACTCGTCGCGCCCGCTTCCCCGGAGGGATGAGAGATGAAGGAAACGCTGGAGACGCTCGAGGCGCAGCGCCTGCGCCTGGCCGAGCTCAAGGAGGGTCTTTGACTATCCCTCCCTGCGCAAGGAACTGGACTACCTGGAGCAGGCCCAGTCCGAGCCCGACTTCTGGTCGGACCAGGACGCCGCTGGACGGGTGGTGCGCCGGGTCCGGCAGCTGAAGTCCTGGACCGATCCGGTGGAGGAGGCGGAGGCCAAGGCCGAGGAGCTGGGCCTGCTGGCGGAACTGGCCACCGAGGAGGACGACGCCGAGACCGCCGCCGAGGTGACGGCGGGGGCCGCGCAGCTGGGCCGGCTCATCGAGCGCCTCGATTTCCAGTTCCTGCTCAACGGTCCGGAGGACGGGCGCGGCGCCATCCTGGAGATCCATCCCGGCGCCGGCGGCGTCGATGCCCAGGACTGGGCGGAGATGCTCCTGCGCATGTACACGCGCTACCTCGAGCAGCATGGCATGAAGTTCAGCACGCTGGACCTGCAGCCCGGCGAGGAAGCGGGTCTGAAGAGCGTCACGCTGGAGATCGAGCACCCGTTCGCCTATGGCTACCTCAAGAGCGAGAACGGCGTGCACCGGCTCGTGCGCATCTCGCCCTTCGACGCCCAGAGCCGCCGGCACACGGCCTTCGCCAGCGTCTTCGTCTTTCCCCTGGTGGACGACGACGTCGAGGTCGAGATCAATCCCGCCGACCTGCGCGTGGATACCTACCGTGCCCAGGGCGCCGGCGGCCAGCACGTCAACAAGACCGACAGCGCCGTGCGCATCACCCACGAGCCCACCGGCATCGTGGTGCAGTCGCAGCAGGAGCGGAGCCAGCACCGCAACCGCGAGATGGCCATGACCATGCTGCGCACCAAGCTGTACATGCGCGCGCTGGAGGAGAAGATGCAGGAGCGCCAGGCGGCCGAGGACGCCAAGATGGAGATCGCCTGGGGCAGCCAGATCCGCAACTACGTCCTGCAGCCCTACACCAAGGTCAAGGACGTGCGGACCGAGCACGAGACCGGCAATGCCCAGGCCGTGCTCGACGGCGACCTCGACGGCTTCATCGACGCCTATCTGCGCTACAAGAGCGCCGAGGTGGCGCGCGAACGCACGCAGGACTGATCCGCCATCGCAACCACCGCGCCGGGCGGCGCCGAGCCGCCGCGCCCGCGAGGAAGGGGACGCCACGGTGTCCGACCAGAAGCAGCAGCCCGACCAGCCGACCCCGGCCGCCGACGGCGGCGCCACCCAGGGCCTGGCCAACATCATCGCCGGCCGCCGCGAGAAGCTCGACCGCCTGGCCGAGGCGGGCCCGGTCTACCCGCATCGCTTCGACCGCACGCATCGGTCGTCCGAGATCCGCGCCGAGGCCGATGCCCTCATGGGCGAACGCCGCCGCGTGCGTTACGCTGGCCGGCTGATGGCCAAGCGGGGCATGGGCAAGACCCTGTTCGCGCCCCTGGACGACGAGTGGGGCCGCGTCCAGGTCTACTTCAAGAAGGACGACCTCGGGCCCGAGCGCTTCAAGCAGGTGCAGAAGCTCCTGGACCTCGGTGATCTGGTGGGCGTGGAGGGCTTCCTCTTCCGCACCCGCACCGACGAGCTCACCATCCACGTCGAGGACTTCCAGCTCCTGGCCAAGGCCATCCGGCCGTTGCCCGAGAAGTACCACGACATGTCCGTGGAGCTGAAGAGCCGCCGGCGGCACCTGGACCTGGCCATGAACCTGGAGACCCGCCAGCGTTTCCGGCGCCGCGCGGAGATCATCGGCATGCTGCGCGCCCAGCTGGACGGGGAGGGCTTCCTGGAGGTGGAGACCCCGGTGCTGCAGCCGCTCTACGGAGGCGCCACCGCCCGGCCCTTCGTCACCCGGCACAACGCCCTGGACATGGAGCTCTTCCTGCGCATCGCCGACGAGCTCTACCTCAAGCGGCTGATCGTCGGCGGGCTGGATCGCGTCTACGAGATCGCCAAGGACTTCCGCAACGAGGGCATGGACCGCACCCACAATCCCGAGTTCACCATGCTCGAGGCCTACGCCGCCTACTGGGACTACCACGACATGATGGACCTCTCCGAGCGCATGCTGCGCGCGCTGGGCGAGCGGTTCGGCCGCGACGGCGAGGTCACCTATGGCGAGCACACCGTGGATTTCTCGCGACCCTTCGCGCGGGTGCGTTTCCTGGACGCCCTCGGCGAGGTGGTGGGCGAGGATCTGCGCTCCCTCGACGACGCCGCCCTGCGCGCCCTGGCCGGGCGCCACGGCGTCAAGGTGCGTCCGGACCTGGGCCGCGACCGTGTCCTGGACGAGATGTTCTCCGCGCTCGTCGAGCCGCAGCTGATCCAGCCCACCTTCGTCATGGACCATCCGAAGGAGCTGTCGCCCCTGGCCAAGGATCATCGCAGCGAGCCGGGACTGGTGGAGCGCTTCGAGCTCTTCGTCTGCGGCTTCGAGCTGGCCAACAGCTTCAGCGAGCTCAACGACCCCGCCGAGCAGCGCCGCCGCTTCGAGGCCCAGATGGCGCTCATCGCCGGCGGCGACGACGAGGCCCAGCAGCTGGACGAGGAGTTCCTCGCCGCCCTGGAGCACGGCATGCCGCCCACCGGTGGCATCGGCTTCGGCGTGGACCGCCTGATCATGCTCTTCACCGACTGCCACAGCATCCGCGACGTGCTGCTCTTCCCGGCCATGCGGCCGGAGGGCCGGCAGGAGCGCCCGGGCTTCAGCGCCGACTGGCAGCAGAAGGCGGACGACGCCAGTCAGGAGGGCTAGGCCCGCGCGGGCCGCCGGACATGGGTGTCAGCCGCTACATCGCGCGCCGCTACCAGCGCAGCCGCCGCCGCAGCCGGGCCCTGAACCGCGCGGCCGTGATCGCCATCGCGGGGATCACGGTGGGCGTGTTCGTGCTCAACGTGGTACTGGCGGTGATGAACGGCTTCCACGAGGAGCTCCAGCGCAGCTTCGTGGACACCATGCCCATGATCTCGGTGACCAGCGGCTCGCCCGACGGCTTCGGCGACCTCGAGCGCACCCTGGGCGTCATCGGCGACGAACCCGGCGTGATCGGCGTCTCGCCCCAGATCCGTCAGGAGGTGGTGGTCTCCAGGCAACGCCTGTTCGGCAACCCCA
>JAASSM010000068.1 GCA_021767885.1 bacterium
CCGGCGCTCGCGGATGCCCGCCAGGCGCTGCGGCGCAATGCCGACTACTGCGAGGCGCGGCTGCTGGAGGCGTGCGCCCTGCAGGAGCTCGGTCGCGAGCGGGAGGCGGTCGAGAGCCTCACCAGCCTGATCGAGAGCGGCCGCCGGGTCGACCACGCCCTGGCTCGCGAGCTGGCCCCGGCCGAAGGGGCGGCGGTGGACCTGCCAGGGCCGGACATCCTCCGCGAGCATCTGCGCCGCGCGGCGGTGGGCGACGATGCCAAGGCGCGCCTGGCCGCGGCCGTGGCCCAGTGCCGGGCTGGCCGCTGGGAGGACGGACTCGCCGAGCTGGCGGCACTCGCCGCCGCTCATCCACGTTATCCCGACATCCGGGCCAAGCAGGCGGCGGCCCTGTACCAGGCCGGGCGGAGCGCGCAGGCCCTCGAGGCCGCGGAGGCCGCCCTGGCCATCAATCCGCGGTACCGCACGGCCGTGGCCCTGCGGGGGCTGATCCTGGCCGAGCTGGGCGAGGTGGCTGCTGCCGACGCGTTCCTCGCCGATTCCGTCCCGCGCCTCGAGGGCACAGCAGGACGCCACGAGGAACTCTTCCTGGCCTACCTGAGGGCGGTCCTCGCCCTGCTGTCCAACCGTCCGGCGGCGTGCCACGAGATGCTCGCGGCCTGGCACGACCTGCCACGGCAGTTCGCGCGCGCGGAACTCCTGCTGGCCGCGGCCGAGTATCTCGCCGGGCAGGCCGAGGCCGCGTCCCGCCGTCTGGACGACCTGTGCGCGGTCTGGACCGCCGATGCGGAGCTGTATCACCTGCGGGCCGCGCTGCTGCTCGAGCGGGGCCGCTGGCCGGCGGTGGAGGACGCGCTCACCCGCTGGCCCGACGGCGCCGGCACCGACCAGCGACCGCTGCTGATGCGGGCGCGCCTGGCGGTGGCCCGTGGGCAGCGGCTGCCGGCCTTGCCCGCCATCCCGGAGTCCCTGCCAGAGGCCCCGGTCGGCGACGGGGCGATCCATCCGGCGGCCTGGCAGCAGCTGGCAGCGTGGGATGCCCTGCTGGCCGGCGATATGGCCGCGGCCGGCGATCTGCTGGAGCCCCTGGTGACCGGTCGCTGGGCGGACGAGGAGACCGGTCTGCTGGTGATCCGGGCCTGCGGCCAGGGCGAGCGGCGGCCGCCGGCCGACCTCGCCGGTCGCGTCGGTGCCCCCGATAGCTGGGGCCCCGACCTCTGCGCTCAGCTGCGCCGGCAGGGTTCCGGCGCGGCGGCGGAGGAACTCGCGCGCCGCCGCGGGAGTTTGCGTCCCGACCGCGTGCTCTGGTGCTGGCTCTCGGGGGCCTTCTGGCTCGAGCCCGTCCGCCGCTGGATCGCCTGATCGGCTGGCGGTTTTTCGCCGGCGGCCGGCATCTTATCTTGTCCGCAGCCGTTATCCGGGCCATGCACCTCTCGTCCCGCTGACGTCGTGAGGAGTCTGCTGATCGTGACCGAGATCTCCCTTCGGATGCCGCTCTTGCTGGCCATCGTGGCCATCGGGCTCGCAGCCGCCGCGCCTGGCCGCGCGCAGACCGGTGCGCCCGGAGCGGGGCCGCCCGGCGCCGCCGACGATCCGTGTGCCGCCGGCCGCCAGCTCTTCGTGGAGAACAACTACCTGGGCGCCGAGCCGCTGTTGCGGCAGTGCCTGGAGCAGGGCGACAACCTCCTGTCCCTGCTGCCGCTGACCATGATGACCGTGGTGCAGGGGCGGGTCGAGGAGGGCCGCGACTTCGGCCGGCGGGCCCTGGCCCTGGCGCCGGACAATCCCAACGTCCGGTACTGGTACGGTCGGGCCCTGCTGGAGGCCGGGGAGGTGGAGTCCGCCCGGGAACAATGGGAGCACGCGCTGTCGCTGGATGCCGGCCACGTCGGGGTGCTCGAGGCGCTCGCGCGCCTGAGTCTCCGCGCGGGGGAGCACGCCAAGGCCTACAACCTGCTCAACCAGCTGCAGTTGCAGGGCGTGGACGAGCCCTGGCTGCACCGCATGCTCTCGGGCCTGGCGCGGCGCAAGGGGCTCTGGGATCAGGCCGCGGCCCACTGGCACGACGTGGTCGCACGGGAGGGCGAGTCCGAGGAGAACCTCGTGGTGCTCGGCGAGCTGACCATCCTGGCGGGAAAGCCGCGGGAGGCGGTGGACATCTTCCGCCACGCGGTCCAGGTCCGGCCATCGGCGATCACCTGGGGCGGGCTGGGAGAGGCCTGGTTCGCCCTCGATCAGGTGGACTCCGCGGCCGTCGCGCTCCAGCGCGCCGTGGCCCTGGATCCTGACAACGCGCGGAACCGGTTCAACCTGGCCAATGCCCTCGAGTTGACCGGAGATGCGGCAGGAGCGGGAGAGCAGTTCCGCGCCTACCTGGCCGAACGTCCCGATGATCCGGTCGCCCGGTTCAACTACGGCGTGCACCTGGAGCACCAGGGGCGCGTCGAGGAGGCCGTGACGGAGATCGCGGAGGCCGTACGCCTGGACCCGGAGTACATCCAGGCCCACGTGGTGCTCGCGCAGCTCTACGAGGGGCTCGGGCGCGTGGACGAGGCGCTGGCGCTGCTCGATCAGCTCGAGCGCCTGGATCCCGGTGCCCGATCGGAGCTGGACCAGTGGCGGGCGCAGCTGCGGGCGGTCGGCGAGGAGGCGGCCGACCAGATCGCCGCGGGCAAGGTCCACCTGCTGCACATCGTGACCAGCGATCCCGGGGCCGCGGGCCCGCTGCGCGAGGCGCTCGACGGCGGCGAGGAGTTCGCCGCCCTGGCCGCGCGCTTCTCCGAGGGGCCCACGGCCGTCCGTGGCGGCGACATCGGCTGGGTGGACCCGGGGGACATGCGCGAACCCCTGCGCTCGGCCATCGGCGAGCTCGCGCCGGGAGACACCACGCCAGTGATCACGGTCGAGGAGCGCCTGCACGTGTTCAAGCGGATCCGTTGACCCCAGCCGGAGCGGAGGCATGGCCACCCGGTCGCTCACCGCCGACAGCCCGGTCCAGTACCTCAAGACCGTCGGCCCCATGCGGGCGACGGCCCTGCGCCGTCTGGGCATCGAGACCGCGGGCGACCTGATCCAGCACCTGCCCCGGACGCATCTGGATCGGTCGCGCGTCCAGCCCATCGGCCGCCTGCAGGCGGGGGCCGAGGCCACGGTCCTCGGCGACGTGCTCACCGCCGGCGAGCGTCGCACCCGCCGTGGCGGCAGCCTGCAGACCGTCACCGTGGACGACGGCACCGGGGTCCTCTTCTGCGTCTGGTTCAACCAGCGCTACGTGCTCAAGCAGCTCCGCGGCGGCAGCCGGGTCATGCTCAGCGGACTGGTCCAGCGGCACGCTCATCGCCCCCAGCTCGTCCATCCGGATTTCGAGGTCCTCGCCGATGGCGAGACCACGCTCCACACCGGGCGCCTGGTTCCCGTCTACCCCCTCACCGCGGGCGTGGGCCAGCACTGGCTGCGGCGCCTGATCCACACGGCCCTCACCGAGCTGGCGCCCGGCCTGCAGGATCCGTTGCCGGCGGCGCTGCGGCGGGCGCGGGATCTGCTCCCGCTGGCCGAGGCACTGCGCGGGCTGCACTACCCCGCCAGCTCCGACGAGCTGGCCCGGGCCCGTCGGCGGCTGGTCTACCAGGAATTGCTCGAGGTCCAGCTGGTCATGGCGCTGCGCAGGAGGCACCGCGAGCAGCGTCCGGGGGTGGCCCTGGAGCGTCCGGGCGACCTCACCCGTCGCCTGGTGGACGGCCTGCCGTTCGCGCTCACCGCGGCGCAGCGCCGCGTCCTGGCGGAGATCCTGGGCGACCTGCGGGCCGGCAAGCTCATGCACCGCCTGTTGCAGGGGGACGTGGGGTCGGGCAAGACCCTGGTGGCCCTGATCGCGGCGCTCTTCGTGATCGAGCAGGGCTATCAGGCCCTGCTCATGGCCCCCACCGAGGTGCTCGCGCGCCAGCATGGCGGCACCCTGCGCCGGCTGGCCGAGCCCCTCGGCGTGGTGGTCGAGACGCTCACCGGCGCCACCGGTGCCCGGGAGCGCCGCCGCATCCTCGCCGCCGCCGGCGCGGGGGAGGTCCAGCTGCTCACCGGCACCCACGCCGTCCTGGAGGACGCGGTCCGGCTGCCCCGCCTCGCCCTGGCCGTGGTGGACGAGCAGCATCGCTTCGGCGTGCGGCAGCGTGGCCGCAGCGCCCGGGACGAGGATCGGCTCCCGGTCCACCTGCTGGTGATGAGCGCCACGCCCATCCCGCGGAGCCTGGCGCTCACCCTGTATGGCGATCTCGAGCTGTCCCTGCTCGACCAGTTGCCCGCCGGGCGCCAGCCGGTGACCACGCGGGTGGAATCCGCCCGCCGCGAGGAGGCGGTCTACGCCGAGTGCCGCCGCCTCGTCGCCGCCGGCCAGCGCGGGTTCGTGATCTATCCGGTGGTGGAGGAGTCCGAGAAGACGGACATCAAGGCGGCCACCGCCGAGGCCCGGACCCTGGCGGAGGGCCCGTTCCGCGACCAGCGGGTGGGGCTGGTCCATGGGCGGCTCAAGCCGGCGCAGAAGCAGGCGGTCATGGCCGCGTTCGCCGGTGGCGAGCTGGACGTCCTGGTGGCCACCACGGTGGTGGAGGTGGGCATCGACGTGCCCGAGGCCACCTGGATGGTGATCCACGCTCCGGAGCGGTTCGGGCTGGCGCAGCTGCATCAGCTGCGCGGACGGATCGGCCGCGGTGGCGGCGCGTCCTGGTGCTGGCTGCTGGCGGCCGAGGAACTGGCGGCCGAGACCCGTGAGCGCCTGCGGTTCTTCGCCGCCACGAGCGACGGATTCCGGCTGGCCGAGGAGGACCTGCGACAGCGTGGCCCCGGCGACCTCTGGGGACTGCGGCAGCATGGCGCGCCGGGCTTCCGCCTGGCCAACCCCCTGCGGGACGGGGAGCTGGCCGGCCAGGTGGCCGCCGACGTGCGCGCCCTGCTCGCGGCCGACCCCCGGCTCGAGGCGCCCGACCACCGGCCGCTGCGGCGGGCGCTGGCTGCCGCCTACGGCGAGGTGATCCCCCTGGCCGCCGGCTGAGCGGGGTGGTGCGCTCGCCGGCCGCGGTGCCGCCGCGCCGGCCGGCGAGCCCACCACCGGCGCAGGCGACGGCGGTGACCGACGCGGCGGCGCTAAAGCCGTCGCCCCACGCGCCGATCAAGGGCAGGTCAGACCGCCCCTGCCAACGGACCGAGGAGGAACCCGGCCATGATCACCACCTGCGAGGCCTGCCAGGCGCGTTATCGCCTGGATGCGAGCAAGGTGCCGCCCCGCAAGATCCGCGTCCGCTGTCCCGACTGCGGAGCCGTGTTCGAGCTGGACGGCGCCCGCCGTGGGGCCGCGACCCCCGAGACCCCGGTCCCGTCGCCCGCGCCGGCATCCGCTTCCGCTCCGACCGAGAGGGCACCGGCACCCACCAGCGGCAGCGATGACCTGGTCCTCGAGCCCGCATCCGCCGCGGCGGTCGTCGAGACGCCCCCGGTCGACCACGCTGCCCCGGCCGCGGCCGCCCGCCAGGACCGGCCCGCCGCCGGCGTGGCCACCGCCGAGCCGCCGCGCGGCGTCCGGCGGCGCCGCCGCGACAAGAACGAGATGCTCGCGCGGGCCCTGGTCTCCGACATCCTCGTCTACAACCGCGAGGCGCGCGACCAGGCTCTCGCCGAGGGGAACCTGCTGGAGGCCCTCGGCACCGAGATCAAGAAGTCCTGGGAGCTCTACAAGGAGAAGGTGGGCACCGAGACCGCCACCTCCACCACCTACTTCAAGGACGCGCTCAACGAGATCCTCGCCGAGGGGCAGCACGTCTTCTAGCGGCGCGATCCCCGGCTCCGGGCGGACATGACCAGGCGCCCGCCGCATCCTCCGCGGCGGGCGCCTGCTGCCGTTCGGCACTCCGGGCGCTGGCCCGGCTCAGGAACCGGGCCAGCGATCGCGGGAGATCTCGCCGAGGATGTCGTCGATCTGCTGCTTCACGCGCTGGTTCTGGTCGGGCTCGAAGAGGGCCTTCCGCACGCGACCATCGGCGTCCTTCTTCACGTAGCGTAGCGCCTGCAGGTCGGCCATGGCCACCAGGATGTCCTTGCTGACGCGCACCTCCACCGGCTGGCCCTCCTGGTTGACGGCCGGGTTGTGGAACGGATGCATGCCGTTGCCCCAGCCATGGACCACCATGGAGCAGAGCAGGGCCCGGAAGGTGTTCTGTCCCTGCACGGTCTCCAGGTCGAAATTGCCGCCGACCCGTTCCATGACGCTGTCGATGACGGCGCTCAACCGTTGCTCGAGCTCGGGTTCCACCTCCAGCTGCAGCAGGCGCGCGAACATGGTGCGGAGGATCTGATCGGTGTTGGCCTTGGTCGCCATGGTCCTCTCCCGTGGTGGAAGCGGGCAGGTTGCGCCGCTCCGCGGTCCAGGTGCTCCGGGTTTTCCGCATCGTACCGTGCAATTTGCGGGCCTTCCGGCAGTCTCCGCCGCCAGGTGCCGATAAGTGCCTGTTGCGGGGGAGATTGGCGGTGCCGGAAATGGCATGCCGGTTGCAAGGCAGCCGGGGACGACCACGCATTCCAGGAGCCTGGAGGCCGATCTTGCCGACGACCATGGCCACGGCCACGCGGACCTGCCGCATCCTCTACTACGGCCCGCCCGGGTGCGGGAAGCGCGAGAACCTGGCGCAGATCCAGGCGTCGCTGCCGGCGGAACACCGCCTGGCGGTGGCGACCAGCGATCCGTCCCGCCAGATCGCCTTCATGCTCCGCAACGGCAACCAGGGCGACTGGCAGGTCTTCGTGCAGGCCATCGATGCCGGCGACGAGGAGCGCCTGGCCGCCGGGCGCGAGGTCCCGTGCGACGGCATCGTCTTCGTGTGCGGCTCCACCGGCGACGGCCTCGACGGCGCCCTGAGCGCCATGGAGGGGCTGAAGACCTTCCTCGACACCTGGCGCCTGGACCTGATGTCCATGCCCATGGTGCTGCAGTACAACGGTCGCGACGCGGCCGACATCCTGCCCGTGGACCGCCTCGAGAGCCTGCTCAACCCCTGGGGCCTGCTGTCCTTCCCCGCCGTCTCGGGCAACGGCGAGGGCGTGCGCGAGACACTCAAGGCGGTGCTGAGCCTGACGCTGAGCCAGATCCTGCAGCGCACCAGCGAGCCGCCCGCGGAACCGGAGCGGACGCTCGCCGTGGATCCCAGCCCGCCCGTGCCCGGGACGCCCCACACGCCGGGCTGGGAACCGCCCCGGGTCAGCGGCCCGGCCGGCGCCGCCACCGGGCACGCCGCCGCGCACACCACGGGGCACACCACTGGCTCCGCCGGCGCCCCGGGAACCACGGTCCCTGGCGACCATGCCGCCCTGGTCATCCCGGTACGGGTGCCGCGCAGCGCCCTGGGCCCCGATGGCACCGGGCG
>JAASSM010000069.1 GCA_021767885.1 bacterium
CGCAACTCCTGGGACCGACAGATCCGGGACCGTCGGGCCGGCCCCGGGGCATAAAAAAACGACCCGGCGCGAGAGCGCCCGACCGCTGCCGGCCGGGCCGCGCCGAAAAAATGCCGACGGCCATGATAACACACGGGTGTCGGCGATGCCAGCGCTCTGTCAGACCCCGCCGCCGGCCCGGGAGGCCTGCAGCGCCAGCAGTTCCGAGAGCGTGACCAGCTGCACGCCCTCGGCCTCGAGGCGCGGCAGCTCGGCGCGCAGGACCGCCAGCGTGGCCGGATGGGGATGGCCGATGCCCACGGCGAAGCCGGTGGACCGGGCGGCCTCCACCAGCCGCTCGAGCCGCCGCCGGATCTTGGCGTGATCCTGATGATCGGCATCCAGGAAGATGCGGTTGCGGGCGGCCGGCACGCCGGCGGCCCGGGCGCGGTCGTAGGCCACCGAGCGAGCGGAGGTGAGGCTGTCCAGGAAGATCAGGTCCCGGGATCCCAGCTCGGCCATCAGGGCGTCCATGGTGGGCGCATCGCTGGTGGCGGCGCTGCCCATGTGGTTGTTGACGCCACGGACGTTGGGCAGGGCGGCGAGGGCGGCGGCGAGCAGGTCCGCGATGCGATCGCGGGCCATGCCCACCAGCACGGCGTCCGGCCCCGGGTCCACCTCGGGGTAGCCCTGGGGCTCCATGGGCAGGTGCAACAGGATCTCCCGCCGCTGCGACGGCAGTCCCGCCACCGCCGGCCCGACGCCCAGGGTCACCGGACAGCCGGCGGCGAGGCGGGCGACGGCGGGATCCTCGGTGGCGGCATCGCCGCTCGCGGCCGCCACCCCGGCGCCGGGGACCCGCGGCGGCAGCGCCAGCGGCGTGCCCTCGAGGGCGTAACGGCGCGAGTAGGCCAGCCCTGGCAGGACCGCCATGGTCAGCGGCGCGTCCAGGTCGAGCAGCCCGGCGGTGGTCCGATCGCGGCGGTAGCCCCAGTCGTCGATCACCAGCGCCACCACCGGCCGCCCGCTCGCCCGCGCGGCGAGGGTCTGCCAGGCGCTGGCCGCCGGATCGCCTCCCCAGCGCACGAGCGGGCGCTCGCTCCCTTCCCGGTAGAGCACCAGGGTGTGGGTGGCGCGTCCGGGGACGCCGAGATCCAGGCGCAGGAGATCCCGCCGCTCGTCCGGCGCGGCATCGCGGCCGCCAGTCCCCCGGGGCAGACGCTCGCCCCAGAGCACGGCCCCGCCGGCGGCGGCCACCGCGGCGGCCACGCGATCCTGGACCTGCCACCAGGCGCCGTCCGCGGCCACGGGCACCACCCGGCAGTGGACGTGGGCGGTGGGCCCCACCGCGGGCAGCGGCCAGTCGTGGGCATCGGGCTGATCGAGCCGGGAGGCCGGTCCCGTTCCGAAACCGGGAAGCACGGGGGTCAGGGCGCGATCGAGCCGGACCTGGACCTCGTCGTAGAGCCCGGCCGCCCCCAGGTTCAGCAGGGCGGCCTGCCCGGTGTCGGTGCGCGACCAGACCACCGCGCCGATGCCGGCGATGGCGGCGACGGCGCCCAGGCCCAGGATCCAGGACCAGGCGCGCGGCGCGGTCTTGCGGCGTGAGGATGTCCGGCTGCGTCCCTTGCGAGCGGCGGCCAAAGGGGTCCCTCCCTCGGGCGGATCCGGCGGACCGGTGGTGCGACGGGCGGATGACGCGCGGGAGGAGTCCGGCGGACTCCTCCCGCGATGCTAACCCGGGATGGCGCGGAGGTCTACCCGCCGTACGTGGCGTCGACCATGCCGAGCAGCTTGAAGATCTGCTGGTCCCCGTCCTGCTCCGCCCGGACGTAGTAGATCACCGGCCCCTGCACGCGCAGGATGAGGTTCTGACCCGAGATGTTGAAGTCGATCTGCACGATGTAGGTGCGGTACTGGCTGCCGGTGAACCCGCCGAAGTTGGGATCGTTGGCCGGGGTATCCGTCCACACGCCCTGCGGATCCATCTGCACCACGGAGATGTCCGAGATCACGAAGCCGTTGCTGCCGGCGATCTCGTTGAACATCTTGTCGACGATGGTGATCTCGGTGTCGAAGTTGTACGAGCCCGCGTCATCCTGGGGGATGAACAGGTAGTCGGTGCTCAGCAGCTGGCGGTAGAACTCGAGGTTCTTGTCGCCGTAGATCTCGACGAACTTCTGCATCACCTCGTCCGGCGACTCGGCCGGCTCGAACGTGACCGGCGGCGGCGGATCACCGCCGCCGTCGTCGTCGGGCGAGAAGATGCACCCGGAGGTGGCGAAGGCGACGAGCAGCACGAAGAACAGAAGATGCCGGAATTGCATGGGTCTCCTCCTCGGAACGCGACGGGCGCGGCGAGGGCCGCCCCGGATCGTCCGGCCGTGGTGTCGATCAACGGGTGGTGAACAGTCCGAACACGTTAGCCAACGATTCTCTCGCGTCCCTCCCGGACCGGATCTTCGGCAGGTCGGGCCGCGCTCCCTCCGGCGCGCCCGATGTCAGTTGAGGAATCCGCATCATGATAGCAGAAACATGCCGGTGTTGGCCAGTGAAAATCCCGTTCAGGGTGCGAACGCCCCCCGCAACGCCCCCATGGTCTGCAGCGTGGCGCCCGTCTCCGGGTCCACCTCCCCCTGCTCGTCCCGCCAGTAGCTGACGTACCAGAAGTTGTCCGGCACGTTGAACTCCAGGATGCAGCGGCCGCGGTAGCGGGTGGTCGACCCGGTGATGTTGTCGGTGATGGTCAGCAGGTAGATGACGTCCCACTCGGCGAACCCGCCGGAGCCGGCGGGATCATTGATCACCGAGTCGCGCAGCGCCGCCTCGATGGTCACGTCGGTACCGAACCAGCTGTTGATGAAGTCCAGCTCCGCCTGCTTGTCCCAGGCGGTCCAGTCCACGCCGGGGTACGCGCTCTGGGTCTCGCCGTCGGGCACGTACTGGAAGTCCTCGGCGATGGCCGTGTCCCAGCCGCCGATGTCCTTGTTGATCAGGGCCAGCCGGCAGTTCTCCCAGACGTTGGCGGCGCTCGAGCGCGGCAGGTAGTTGATGGCCTGGGTGGACGGCGGCTCGGGGTCGCGGGTGTCGAAGATGCAGCCGCCGAGACCGCCGGCCAGCAGGATCAGCAGCGCCGCAGAGGTGAGGATCCGGGTGGGCATGAGGTCCTCCTCGGTCAGAAGCGCCAGGAGACCAGCACGTCGGCGTCCCAGTAGTCGTCGCTCGTGTCGGTCACGTTGGGGCCATAGGCCAGGTTGCGCTTGACCCGCCCCTTGACGGTGAACGGCCGCTCCGACCCGAAGGTGCGGTTGACCACCGCACCGACCCAGAGCTCGCCGCTGTAGCGCTCGGTGGCGTTGATGGTCGCGCCGTAGCGCTCGATGAGGTCGCGGGTGCGGTAGGTGGCGGCCTCGAGCTTGAGGGACTCGGTCTGCGACCACTCCACCACGGCGTAGACCATGGCCAGCTCGATGCGGTTGATGGTCTGGTCCTGGTCGCGCCGGTAGAGGGCGTTGCCGGCCGCGTCCCGCGCGGTCCGCGTACCGTTGTACTTCTGGTTGTAGTCGTGCTTGATGTCCAGCTCCAGGCGCTCCGTGGGATTCCAGCGCACGGTGGTCGAGAGGTTGCCGCGCTTGTTGTAGGTGTCCTCCTTGTTGACCCCCTCGAACCCGACGAAGTCGTAGTCCTGGTACTGGATGTACATGCGGAAGGTCTGGGAGAACTGCAGGTTCTCGTGGAAGATGTACGTGTAGCTGGGCGAGACCTCGAAGGTGCGCTTGGCGTTGTTGTTGGCCGAGCGCGTCCCGCGGATGGAGATGTCCTCGATGCGCTGGTACTCGGTCAGCAGGCTGGCCGTGAAGCGGTTGGACCAGCTGGCGTCCAGCTTGAGGCGGCCCTCCTCCACCAGGCGGTCGCGGTCGTTCTCGTTGTGCTCGTCCTCGGCGATGTCCTGCACCAGCTGGGTCCGGTAGCGGCCGCTGATCCGGGTGTTGCGGAACAGATCGCGCTGCCAGTCCAGGGTGATCTCGCGCGACTTCTTGTACTGGCGGCCGCGGGGCGCGACGGCGTTGGCGAACTGCTGGTCGTCCCAGCTCCACTCGTAGTTGTAGGCGACGGCGAAGGAGTCGGCGCCCACCGAGAAGGACGACTTCAGGTTCATGGTGTCCCGCAGGCGCTCCTTGCGCCCCACGCCGCTCTGGGCGTAGCGCTGCTCGTCATAGGTGTGGGCGAGGCTGGCGCTGAGGTTGATGCCGAGCAGGCGGGTGGCGTTGGTCCAGTCCAGCTGGACGGAGTCCTGCTCCTCGAGCTCCCGCACCACCTTGGAGACCCCGTCCTCCAGGCCGGTGGTGTCGATCAGACCGTTGCTGTTACGGCGGTAGTCGAGATACCGGCGGTCGAAGCTGGCGCGATCGAACGAGACGCGGCCGCGCAGGCCGAGGCGGTCGTAGCCGAGGGCGGCGCCCAGGGTGTCGCCGGTGGTGGAGGAGGGCGACTCGAAGTCCGCCAGCAGGCTCTCGCCGTCGCGCTTGATCCCGTAGACGACCGTCCCCACCCGGACGCCCTCGAGGACCTCGGTGCTCGTGCGCCAGCCGCCGGAGTACTCGCCCTCGTTGAAGTTGTTGAGCTGGCCCTGGTTGATGGCGTTCTGCTCGTTGTAGAACCAGCCCGCCTGCAGCGTGTGGGTGGTGGGCCCGGTGACGATCCCCGCGCGCGAGGCGCTGGCACCGGCCCGGCGCTGCTCCTGCCGGTTGATGTTGGTGTTGCCGCCGGAGTTGGTGGTGATGTCCTCCGACCAGTTGATGCTGCCCTCCAGCCGCAGCGTGAACGGCAGCAGCTCGCCGCTGGTGTAGGTGCCATCGGCCGACCGCGTCTCCACCGTCTTGTCCTGCCGCCGGTACGTGTCGTAGCCGTAGCCGTAGTTGTCGGTGATCTCGCCACCGCCACGCACCTGCACGGAGTTCTTCAGGCGGCCGAAGTAGTTGACCTTGGTGACGTTGGCCATCACGCCGGCCTCGGGCGTGTTGGTGCACCCGGAGAAGAGGGGGGCGCCGCCGCCGCTGGCGGCCACCGCGGTGGCCCGGGCCTCCCGCTCCCAGCGGACCTTGCGCCGGTTCACCTCCCGCTGCGCGATGGTCTCGGGCACCCCCTCGGCCAGGAGGCTGTCGACCATGGCCGCCGCGCGCTCCTCCACCCGCCGGAGCCGCTCCTCGAGGGTCGGTTCGGCGGCCGGCGCGGCGGTGGTGTCGGCGGTGGCGCTGGCCCGGGCGGCGGCGATCCGGTCGGCCAGCGTGCCGCCCTCGGCGGTGGCGGCCGGGGCGGTCGCGGTGGTGTCGGCGGCCGCGGTGGTGGTGTCGGCGGCCGCGGCGGTGTCGGCGGCCGCGGTGGTGGTGTCGGCGGCCGCGGTGATGGTGTCGGCCGCCGCCGCCGCGCCGGCGCCCGATGGAGCCCCGGTCTGCCCGCGGGCGCCGGAGGCCACGGTGGACAGGCCGAGCAGCAGCAGGGGCGCCAGCAGGACCGGGATCACGGCGGCACGGGGCCGCGGCGTGGTGGCGGACCGGCTCATGGGCGCTCCCCGGTGGTCAGGGCGGCGGCCAGCCGCCGCCAGCCGGCGGGATCCAGCTGCTCCGGACGCACGGTGGGATCGAAGTCCGCGGTGGCGGCCAGGGCGGCGACCTCGGCCTCATCGCATCCCATGAGGTTGCGCAGGCCCGCCCCGAGCTGCTTGCGGCGCTGCTGGAAGAGGGTCTTGACCGTGGCCAGGAACGGGCGGTACTCGGCCTCCGACCAGCCGCCGCGCGGACGCAGGCGCACCACCGCCGACGCCACCTCGGGCTGGGGCCAGAAGACCGAACGCGGCACCGTGCGCAGCATCTCCACCTCGAACAGCGATCCCATCACCACCGCCAGCACGCCATAGTCCCGGCCGCCGGGTGCGGCCGCCAGCCGCTCGGCCACTTCCTTCTGCACCATGAACACCCCGCCGGCCACCTCCTCGCGCTGGTCGGCCAGGGCGAAGAGCACCTTGCTCGTCAGCACGTACGGCAGGTTGCCCGCCACCACGGGCCGCGGCCCGGCAGCGGCCACGGTCCGCGGCCAGTCCAGACGCGCGAGGTCGTCCTCCTGCAGGACGAACCCGTCCCGCTCGCCGAACTCGACCGCGAGCACCGCGCAGAGCTTCCGGTCCACCTCGACGCCGAGGACCCGGGCGCCCAGATCCAGCAGATGCCCGGTGAGCGCCCCGGCGCCGGCCCCCAGCTCGAGGACACGGTCGCCGAGGGCCACCACGTCCGTCGCGATGGCGCGGGCCAGGTTGCCGTCGACCAGGAAGTTCTGCCCCCGCCGCTTCACCGGGCGGATGCCGTGGCGTCGCAGCATGGCGAGCTGGCTCTCGGTCACGGGCGCTCCCGTCGCGGTCGCCGCCGCGCGGCGCACTGCGCCACCGGCGCCCCGGTGGCGTTCTGGTAGATCGTCAAGCTGGGACCAGGCATTAGCGGTGCGGCGCGGCGCTGTCCTCCTGCGGATCGGCGGGCGCTCGGAGCCCGGGAGAGGCATCATTCTAGGGGTCCGCCGCGGCGACCGTCAAGCGCCCGGCACCCGGCCGAAGCGCCGGCGGAAGTTCTCGGTGGTGGCCGCCGCCAGTGCGTCCGGCGCCAGACCCAGGACCTCGGCCAGTCGGTCGCGGGTGTGCACCAGGTAGGCCGGCTCGTTGCGCTTGCCCCGGTAGGGCACCGGCGGCAGCCACGGGCTGTCCGTCTCCAGCAGGACGTGTTCCGCGGTCACCCCGGCGGTCTGCAGCACCGCGGGCAGGCGGCTGTTGCGGTAGGTGACCGGCCCGCCGATCCCCAGCAGGCAACCCCGCTCCAGGCCCCAGCGCGCATGCTCCGCCTCCCCGGCGAAGCTGTGCAGGACCCCGCCGCGCGGCGGCAGGCCCACCGCGTCCACCACGGCCAGGGTCTCGGGATAGGCGTCGCGGACGTGGAAGATCACCGGCAGATCCAGCTCCGCGGCCAGGCCGAGCTGCGCCCGCAGCGCGGTGTCCTGGGCGGGGCGCGGCGAGAGGTCCCGGAAGAAATCCAGGCCGATCTCGCCGATGGCCACCACCTCGGCGGCCGTGGCCAGGTCGCGCAGCTGGGCCAGCACCTCGCGGCCGGCGGCGGTGAGGGTGCCGTCGGCGTCGGCGATCAGGGCCGCATCGTGGGGATGGACGCCCACCGTGGCGAGGATGCGGGCATCGCCCCGGGCCAGTTCCAGGGACTCGCGGCTGCTCTGGACGTCGTAGCCCACGTTGAGCACGCCGCGGACGCCGGCCGCCGCGGCCCGCTCCAGGATGGCCCGCCGCTCGCCGGCCAGCTCCTCGCGGTTCAGATGGCAATGGCTGTCGATCACGAGGTGGATCCCTTCGTCCCGCCGCCACGGCGGCGGCCGCC
>JAASSM010000070.1 GCA_021767885.1 bacterium
CAGCGCAGCCAGCAGGAGTCGGCCCAGGGGGACCTGGCCGGGGTCCTGGCCGCGCCCCAGGCCGTGGGCGATGCCCGCCTGGTCGCGGCCATGGTCGCGGCCGAGGACCGCGACGCCCTCCTGGCCCTCGGCGACCACGCCCGCGACACGCTCGGCGAGGCCGGTGTCGTGATCCTGGGGGCGTCGTGGGGCGGCAAGGGGACGCTGCTGGTCACGCTGACCGCCGACCTCGTGGGTCGGCTGCATGCGGGCGATCTGGTCAAGGAACTGGCCAGCCGTGCGGGTGGCCGGGGCGGGGGCCGGCCCAACACGGCTCAGGCCGGGCTTCCCGACGAGGCGGCGGTGCAGGCCGCGCTCGCGGCGGCGCCCGCGGTGTTGGCGGACGCCGTCAGCGGCTAGCCGGCGGGCTCGCCCGGACGACCGGCGGCACGGTCACCGATCCGCGGGGCTGCTGGAGATGGTCAGCAGGAGCTGGTCCTCCACGCCCAGGTCCGCATCCCCGAACCACAGCACGGGGCGGGGCGGCAGCCGGCGTAGCCGTGGCGGGAGCCAGGGCTGGAGCTCGGGCCAGGCCGCCCGCGTCACGTGGAGCGTGGCCCCCTCGCGGAGCGCCCGCACCGCGTCGGCCGCCGCGGCCTGCACCACGCTCTGCCGGGCGTCGCCGCGGCTGGAGCGGGGGCCGGGCAGGCCGTGGATGGTGCGTTCCGGCTGCCAGTAGCCGGCCGCCAGCCAGACGCGGTCCTCCACCAGCACCACGGCGTCACGGGGAGCCGTGCGCCGGACCAGGTATTCCACCAGGGGCTGCCGGGCGTCATGGGTGCGGTGCCGCGGCAGGATCGCTCCCACCAGGTTGTAGCCCACCATCAGGGCGGCGAGCAGGACCGGCAGGGCAGCGCGCGCCCGTGGCCAGCGCGGCCACCATGCCTGCCAGCCCACGGCCGCCAGGGCCACCAGGCCCGGCAGCACCGGCGACCAGAACTTGCGGTTGGCGGGCTCCCACCAGCCCGCGAACAGCGTGCCCACCAGCACGACCATCGCCAGGTTGAGCAGGGCCCGGCGCTGGATGGGATCGCGTGCGCGCCAGGCTCGCGGCAGGCCGAGAAGTCCGCCCAGGAGCACCGATGCCAGCATCGCCGGGGGTGCCAGGCGCAGGAGGAACGCCGCGTCGAGCGGACGCTCGCCGAAGACGTAGGGTGCCAGGGGGTCGCCGGTGAAGAAGGCCGCGCCCAGGCCGCGGGGCACGTCGGGGGAGATCAGCAGGCGCCAGGACCCGCAGCAGCGGGCGAACTCCTCGCGATAACCGGTGAGCCAGTCCCATAGCGTGGCGGGCGCGAGGCTGCCGGTGACCCGGGCGCCGGCGGGCACGGATACCGCCAGGACCACCGCGGCCGCGACGCCGAGGCAGAGGGCGCCCAGGCGGAGCCTCTGGCCCGGGGGCGCCTCGCGGGCCAGCATGGCCGCCAGCAGGGGCGCGGGCAGGACCAGGGCCTGGTGCAGGAGGGTGGCCGCCGCGATGGTGGCCGCCAGCAGCAGCGCCTCACGGCGTCCCAGCGGCGCCCGGGCGGCCCGGGCTGGCAGCTCGGCGGCCCACACCAGGTAGACGGCTCCCATCAGGGCATACTGCGGGACGCCCTCGGCCTGGGTGCCGAAGTACCAGGCCTGGTACGACCCCGCCACCAGCAGCCACCACAGCGGGGTGGCCAGCGTGCGGCCGAGCACCGCGCGCAGCATCCGGGCGGCCAGGGCCAGGGCGGCGAGCATGGTGGCCACGCTCAGCAGCTGGAACGGCAGCACGGCGCGCTCGGGCCAGGCGAACCAGCCCCACAGGTTCCAGTAGAGGCGCAGCAGCGGTTCCAGGAGCAGGTGATGGGGGTGCCAGAGCTGCCGCCACGGTGCGGACTCGGCGTCCTGCAGGTAGTAGTAGCTGTCGATGGTCAGCACGTGCTGACGGGTGAGCAACCAGAAGGCGCCGCTGACCAGGAGGGCCAGCGGGAGCCAGGCGCGGGGCTCGGGTCGGGGACCGGGGCGCAGCACGCAGGACGGCCTTTCGGTCGTGGTCCGGATGGCGAGACGCGGGGCAATGTACCACGGGCACGCGACCGGCTGAAGCGCGATTGCCCGGCCCCGGATCTGGGGCCGGGCCGCGGGGCACGCGGGTGCACGGATCCCGACCGCAGCCGGCGCGACCCTACTCGCGGACGAGCATGGGGGCGGCCACGGTCGCGCGCCGTTCTGGACCGAGCAACTGCTCGATGAGCGTCAGCGCGAACTCGATGGCCGTCCCCGGCCCGCGGCTGGTCACCAGGTGCCCGTCCACGACCACGCGATCCTCGCGCCGCCGCGCGGGGTCGAGGTGCTCGAAGAAGCCGGGATGGCAGGTGGCGGCGTGGCCATCGAGCAGCCCCTGGAGCTGGAGCACCACCGCCGGTGCGGCGCAGATGGCCCCGATGAGGCCCTGGCGCGAGTGCTGTCCGGCGAGCAGCGATCGCAAGGGGCCGCTCTGCGCCAGGTGCTCGGCGCCGGGCATGCCGCCGGGCAGGGCCACCAGGTCGAAGTGGCGGTCCGCCACCTCGGCGAGCCGGACGTCGGCCACCAGCCTCACACCGCGCGAGCAGGTCACGGTCAGGTGATCGCCCACCGCGGCGAGGGTCACGTCGAGGTCGGCACGGCGCAGCGTGTCCACCATGGCGCAGGTCTCGATCTCCTCGCTGCCGTCGGCCACGGGGATCAGCACGGTCGGGGGATTCATGGGACACCTCCTGGCTCGCCGTCACCAGTCGCGCTCCCAAGCTAGACCGGGAAGGCCGGCCGCCGCAACGGCGGCCGGCCCCTGGCACGACGCGGATCAGGGCGTGACGAGGGTGTCGGTCGTGGCGGGCACCACCGGGACGTCCGACGGTGGCCGCCCGGTGAACTCGGCCCGCAGGTACACATGCATGGCCGAGTCCGGCTGGGCGGGCTGCAAGGGCTCGAGGTAGCGGAAGGGGCTGGGACTCTCGAATGCCAGCAGCGAGTGGCAGAGGGTGCAATCGCCGCTGATGCTCTGGCCCTGGGCGTCCACCAGGTCGTTGTTGTGGCAGCGGAAGCAGCCGGCGCGGCCGTGCTCGTGGCCGAGGTGGCTGGGGTAGGTGCCCCAGTCGATGTTCATGTCCGGATGCACGTTGCGACGGTGGGCGGCGGCCAGCTCGGTGGCCATGCGGTCGAGCTGGCCAGGAAACCGCGAGAGGATCCGGGGTTCACGGACCCGGTAGAACGCTCGCAGGGCCTCGGCCATGGCGCGCTCCCGGTTTCCGCCGCGGTCGATGGTGGTGGTCAGGGCCGCCAGGGCGGCGGCCTTGGCCCACGGCACGCCCGCGTCGAGGGTCTGGTCGGCCAGCAGCCGATCGGCCACGTCCTCGGGGCGCCGGTAGATGTGCGTGGCCCGGTTGTGGCAGTCGATGCAGTCCATGACCCGGACCTCGTCGTGGGCGGCCGCCGCCTCGGGCTGAGGCACCGCCCGCCGGTTGGTGAACCGGTGGAAGGTGTCGCCGCGCCGGACCTCGACCCAGGCCATCTGCATGCGGTCGGCGGTGAGCGGCTGGTAGCGGACCTCGTTCTCGGGACCCACGTGCCAGTGGATCTTCTCCTGCTGGCCGGCGGCGCCCACCTTCAGCGCCAGCGTGCTGAACCGCGGCGTCACCTCGCGGTCGAGCGCGAAGCGCTCGAAGGTCTTGATCCGGTCGCCGTAGAACTTCTCCGGCCAGTGGCACTTCTCGCAGGTCTCCCGGGCCGGTCGCAGGTTGTGCACCGGTGTCGGCACCGGCCGCGCGTACCCGCCGGTGGTCACCAGCCACATCTGACGCAGGCCGTTGAGCTTGGCGTCCACCATGGCCTCGGCGCCCTCGCCCACGTGGCATTCCACGCAGGCCACGTGGGCGTGGGGGCTGCTCTGGTAGGTGACCCACTCGGGGTTCATCACGGTGTGGCAGGTGGTCCCGCAGAACTCGGGGCTGTCCATGTGGTGCAGGATGGCCCCGCCCCCGAAGCCGAGGAATGCCAGGTTGACCACCGTCAGCCCGGCCACCATCAACCCCACGCCCGACGCCAGGGGACCGCGGCGGGTCAGATCCTCGCCGAACCGTCGATCCAGCAGCTCCCGGGTGGACAGGCCGGTGCGACGGCGCAGCTGCCACCAGCCCACCGGGATCAGCACGAGCCCCAGCAGGAACACCCCTGGCAGGAGCAGGAAGGTGACCAGCCCGGCGTAGCTGTTGCCCAGGCCTCCGGCGGCCTGCAGCCCCAGCAGGAGCAGGAGCGCGAAGAACGAGCTCGTGGTCAGCACCACCCCCAGGGTGCCCGTCCGCGTGGCGGACAGGCCCTGGAGGAATGCCTGGAAGCGGCGGAGCATGTCGTCTCCCTTTCGCCGGTCTTACTGCGATAGCGGGCCGGCGAACAGCTCCGCGTACTTCTGCTGCAGGGCACCCGACTTGATGTCGGCCTTGATGTCGGCCGTGGGGCGCTGCATCCAGGTGTGGAAGGGGTCGGCCAGGATCTCGTCGATGGCGGCGTTCAGCTCCGGGCTGTCCAGCTCCCGCAACTGCGGGAGGTACTTGAAGTAGAAGTGCTGGCCCACCTCGTAGATGCCGTGCCACCAGGTGTAGTCCGGGCCCATCATGGCCGCGCCGTGGCGGGCGCGCCGGCCTTCGTGGTGCCACAGCTCCCAGAAGGTCCACTCGTACTTGTTGCTGAAGCTGGCCACGTTCTTGCGGAGACCGAGCTCCGCCACCAGGTCATACAGGCGCTTCGACGGCCTGGCGAACTTCTCGTTGTAGAGGTTGACCACGCCATCCATCATGGCGTAGTGGCCGTCCACGAAGCCCTGGCCGTGGCAGTTGCGGCAGACGTCCTGCATGCTCTGCCGCTTCGCCTCCCAGTTCTCCTTGGTCACCGAGATGATGGGCCGCAGGGTCCAGCTGATGCGATCGCCCACGTTGTGGGTGATCTCCTGGGTGCTGGTGGCCGACATGTGGCAGGTGGCGCAGGTGGGGGCCTCGTAGTAGTCCTGGCCCACGATCCAGCGGTCGCTCTTGATGTTCATCTCGTCGAGGTGGGTGAAGTAGACGTTGCCGTGCTTGCTGGCCTCGTAGACCTCCTTCTGCGGATGGTCCGGGCCCAGGTGGCACTTGGAGCACGCCTCGGGCTTGCGGGCCTGGGCCACGTTGAAGCTGTGCCGCGTGTGGCACGCGGTGCAGGCGCCCTTGCTGCCATCGGGATTGATGCGGCCGATGCCGGTGTTGGGCCAGCTCAGGCGGCTGAGCTTGTTGGGACTCTCCGGATCGATCTTCACCCTGGCCCCGTGGCAGCTCTCGCAACCGGCCACTGCCACCGGGTCGCCGCCCACGGCGTGGGCGAGGTAGGCGTCGTTGGAGTCGAGGATCTCGCCGGCGTGGGCGTGGTAGCTGTTCTGCACCTGCTCGGCCTCCTTCTGGTGGCACTGGCCGCAGTCGCGCGGCGTCACCAGGGTGGCGATGTAGGCGCCCTCGTGGAGGTAGGCGTCGGGCTCGTCGCGGTCGGCGCCATGGCACTGGATGCAGGTGACGCCGGCGGCCCCGTGGTTGCTGCCGAACCACTGCTTGTAGAGGCCGGGGGACTTCTCCTTGTGACAGGTCATGCACTTGCCGGCGACGGTCTCCTCGTCCTGCGCGGCCGCGGGACCGGTGATCAGACTGGCGGCCAGCAGGCTGGCGGTCAGGATGACGAGCGCATGTTTCATGGTCGGATTCTCCCGGGTCGGGGTCTGGTCAGGGACGGTCTCGCGCCGAGATCACGGCATCGCGGGGTCGCCCATCAAGATCGAGTGTTCATATTCTTGACGTTACTCAAGGAGCCCGTGGTCCGCACATCTCTTTGCCACGTCGTCACTTGCGATAATCGTTATCATTTCCACAACTGGATGGCCCGCACCCGCGGGGCCTCGCTTCTGGTCTGCCCGCGCGCCATCCGTTATGTTCGCGCTGTTTCGCCGCGACGCCGACAACCGGCCCGCCCCGCCGCCCACCGATCCGGAGGCGGGGCTGCCACCCGCCAAGGAGGCACGATGAAGTTCGAGCACGTGAACATCCCCGAGGGCGACCTCATCGGTTACGACCGCGGCCAGCTCCAGGTGGGCGACCGGCCCATCATCGGTCTGCTGCGGGGCGACGGGATCGGGCTGGACATCACCCCGGCCATGACCGCCGTGGTGGAGGCGGCCGTCCAGAGGGCCTACGGCGGCGAGCGGGGCATCGCCTGGTGCCCACTGTATGCCGGCCTCGAGGGGTTGCACCGGTACGGCAGCGAGTTTCCCGAGGAGACCGTCGCGGCCATCAGGCACCTGCGCATCGCCATCAAGGGGCCGTTCACCACGCCGGTGGGCGAGGAGACCCACGTCTGTCTGGCCACCGGCAAGCAGGGGTCCCGCGAGGAGCTCATCGAGAAGCATGGCTGCAACCCGGAGGACATCACCGAGCGCTTCCGCTCCATCAACGTGCGCTTCCGCCAGCACCTGGACCTCTACGCCTGCGTGCGGCCGGTCCGGTACTTCCCCGGCGTGCCCAGCCCCAACCGCTACGCCGATCAGGTCGACTTCGTGATCTTCCGCGAGAACACCGAGGACGTGTATGCCGGTCACGACTTCGAGCGTGGCAGCGAGACCGCCCTGGCCATCATCGACCTGATCAGGCAGAAGACCGGCCGCGAGATCCGTCCCGACAGCGGCATCGGCGTCAAGCCCATCAGCGTCTTCGGCACCGAGCGTCTGGTGCGCAAGGCCTGCGAGTGGGCCATCAGCAATGGCCTGCCCAGCGTCACCCTGGTGCACAAGGGCAACATCATGAAGTTCACCGAGGGCAGCTTCGCGAGGTGGGGCTACGAGCTGGCCGCCCGGGAGTTCGGCGACACCTTCGTGCCCGAGAAGACCCTCTGGGACGAGCTGGATGGCGAGATGCCTCCCGGCAAGATCCTCATCAAGGACCGCATCGCCGACAGCATCTTCCAGCAGATCCAGACCCGGCCGGGCGAGTACCACGTGCTCGCGCTGCCCAACCTCAATGGCGACTACATCTCCGACGCGGCCATCGCCCTGGTGGGCGGGCTGGGTCTGGGGCCCGGCGCCAACATGAGCGACGACGTGGCGCTCTTCGAGGCCACCCACGGCACCGCGCCCAAGTACACCGGCCTGGACAAGGTCAACCCCGGCTCGCTCATCCTCTCGGCCGAGATGATGCTGCGTCACCTCGGCTGGCCGGAGGCCGCGGAGCTGATCATGAGGGGCGTGGAGAAGGCCATCGGCGACGGTCACGTCACCTACGACCTCGCGCGCATGATGCGGGCCGACGGACGCGAGGACGTGACGGAGCTGAGCTGCTCG
>JAASSM010000071.1 GCA_021767885.1 bacterium
GGTGGCGGGCGAGGGCGTCTGCGCGCCGGTGCGGTGAGCGTCCGGACGGAAGGCCGCGGCGTCGGCGGCGGTGATCGCCTGGAACAGCGTCCGGCCCACCGCCTCGCACCGCTGCGCGATGCGGGGCGCATCGAGGCCGTGCTGGGCCTGCAGGGCGGGCAGGCCGGCCAGGAGCTCCTGGGCCCCGGCGATCAGCTGGTCGGTGGACGGGTTCTCGCCCGGTGCGGGCAGGGGGATGTCGATCCAGCGCATGGCGCCTCCGGTACGATGCGGGTCCACGGGGCCCTCGGGAATCGGGCCGGTCGGGACCATGCACGTGGCGTGCCGGTTGCAGGGGGGAGGGTGGCGAGCGGCGGGGTGGGTGACGGGACGCCGCCGGAGGCGCGCCGCACGCCGCCGCTGGGGCCTGGACAGGAGGGGGAACGTCGCTGCCGGGGAAAAAAATACCGTCTGCCGGCGGTGCGTGGTGCCCAGGGGGAGACTCGAACTCCCACGAGGTTACCCCCACTACGACCTGAACGTAGCGCGTCTACCAATTCCGCCACCTGGGCACCATATTCGCGATGTCGCCGTGGCGAGCGGGCTCGCCGCGGCGGGGACGAAACTTAGCTCGCACCGGTGGGGGTGTCAACCGCCGAATCGCACTTTTCCGCGGCCCCGGAGGCGCGTCTTCGGGGCCCGGCCGGGGACCTGGACTTGAGGGCGGCGCGGGCGCGTGCTAGCTTGCGAGCCGGTACCCGGCGAACCGAGGAACGGATGAACGCCAGCAAGTCCACCGGTGGCATCAAGGTCATCGCCCAGAACCGCAAGGCCCGCCACGAGTACGAGATCCTCCAGACGCTGGAGGCGGGCATCGTGCTGCTCGGTTCCGAGGTCAAGGCCCTGCGCAACGGGCGGGTGAACCTGGGCGACAGCTACGGCGAGATCAAGGGCGGCGAGGTCTGGCTGCAGAAGATGCACATCGGCCCCTACGAGATGGCCAACCGCCAGAACCACGATCCGTTCCGGCGCCGCAAGCTCTTGCTCAACCGGCGGGAGATCCGTAAGCTCGCGCCCCGGCTCGAGGAGGGTGGACGCACCCTGGTGCCGCTGAAGGTGTACTTCAAGCACGGGCTGGTGAAGGTGGAGCTGGCGCTCGCCCGCGGCAAGAAGCTGTACGACAAGCGCGAGGACAAGGCCCGGCGCGACGCCGAGCGGCAGATCGCGCGCATCACCGGTCGCCGGGGCTGAGGCCGGCCGGGCAGGGAGCAGCATGGCTCGAACGCAAGGACGGCAGGGGCGCCCGCGGAGCCGGTGCCGGCGACGGCGGCCGGTGCTGCTGGCGCTGGCGCTGACGCTGACGGCGCTGGCGGGGTGGTCCCCCACGGCGGCCCGGGCGCAGACCGGCGAGGCGCCGGCCGACCCCCTGGCCTGGCGACGCGTGGATCCGGCCGCCGCCGACCTCGCCCTGACCATCGAGGATCGCACCAGCGGCCGGACCCGGGCCATCAGCGGCCGCCGTCTGCTCGCCGGCTCCGGGGAGATCTACCTGCGCTCGGCCGTGGTGGCGGACGTGCTGCAGGCGAGCCGCCTGTGGCAGGCCGTCTCCCGCCAGCTCACCCTGCAGGTGGCCGGCCGCAGCTTCCGCTGCACCGAGGGCAGCCGGCTGGTGACCCTGGAGGACGGCGAGGCCCTCCTGCCGGTGCCCGTGCTCTACCACGAGGGCGATCTCTGGCTGCCCCTGATGCTGGTCACGCGCATCGTGGCCCCGGAGGCGGGCCTGGCCCTGCGCTGGGACGCGGACCAGCGGCGCCTGGCGGTGGGCCAGTCCCAGGTCAACCTCACCGATCTGCGCGTCTCCGAGCTCACCCGCGCCACCAGCGTGCACCTGCTGGCCCGCGAGCCCCTCAGCTTCCGGGCCAGCAGCCCGGAGCCCGGTCGCATCGAGCTGAAGGTCTACGGGGCCCAGGCCGACCTCGGCCGCGTGCGCCTCGACACCCCCCGGGGCCTGGTGCTCGGTGCCCGCACGCGCCAGGCCGCCGATCACGCCCTGGTCTCGGTCCGCGTCTCGGACCTGGTCTCCCGCTACCGCACCTACACGCTGCAGGAGGGGCGCGAGATCGTCCTGGTGGTGGAGGAGGAGCAGGTCGCCGCGCTGCCCGATCCGGTGCCCCGCGGTCGCGCCGATCTCGCGCTCGCCGGGCGCCCGGTGGACGTGACGCGGCAGCTGGAGATCCGCACCGTGGTGGTCGACCCCGGTCACGGCGGCGGCGATCCCGGCGTGGCCGGCGTGGAGGGACTGCTCGAGAAGGACATCAACCTCGCCGTGGGGCGGGAGCTGGCGTCGTACCTGCGCCGGCAGGGGCTGGAGGTGGTCCTCACCCGCGAGGACGACACCCATCTCGGCCTGGCCGATCGCGCGGAGATCGCCAACGCCGCCGGCGGCGACGTCTTCGTCTCCCTGCACTGCAACGGCTGGTTCAACGAGGGCGCCCATGGCCTGGAGACCTATTTCCTGTCGCCGGCGAAGTCGGACTGGAGCAAGAGCGTCGAGACCGTGGAGAACCGTGGCCACCCCGAGCACGAGGAGCCCCAGGACGTGGAGTTCATCGTCTGGGACCTGGTGCAGAATCGCTACATCTCCGCCAGCAGCGACCTGGCCGAGGTGATCCAGGCCGGCGTCTGCGCGGATCTCGGGCTGCCCGACCGCGGTGTCCGGCAGGCGGGCTTCCGCGTGCTGGTGGGCGCCTGGATGCCGGCGGTGCTGGTGGAGATGGGCTTCCTGACCCATCCGCAGGAGGCCCGGCAGCTGGCCAGCTCCAGCTACCAGCGTTCCCTGGCTCGCGCCATCGGCGATGCCATCCTCGCCTATCGAGATCAGACCGCCCGTGCCGTGGCCCAGGACGCCACGGCCACCGGCGCCGGCGGGGCGGGTCAGCGATGAACGACAGCCCTCGCCGCCCTCCCAGCACCGACGCCGCCCGCCGTCGCCGCGGCCGCCGCACCGGCGCCCTGCGCTGGCCCTTCTGGCTGGGCCTGCTCCTGCTCGCCGGTGGCAGCGCCTGGTTCCTGTGGAGCCTGGGCCGCCAGGCCGCGCCCGAGCTGGAGGCGGTGCCGGAGCCGTCCGCTCCCGCGGCGGAGGCTCCCGCCGCGGGCGACCGCGCCGTGATCCTGGTCTTCCCCGAGTGGGACGCCGCCGGGTACGTCACCGAGCGCCGGCGCGTGGCCAGCCGCGGGCGCGCGGAGGAGGACCTGCTGGCCATCATGCAGGAGCTGTGCACCGGTCCGCAGCGCAGCGGGGCGGCGAGCGCCCTGCCCGAGCGCACGCACGTCCTGGGCGCGTTCCTCGACCGCGATGGTCGCGAGGCGGTGCTGGACTTCAGCAGCGAGCTGGTGGTGCGCCATCCCGGCGGCAGCGCCGCCGAGTCCGCCACGCTCACCTCCATCCTGCGCACCGTGGCGCTGAACTTCCCCGACGTGGAGGTCTGCCGCATCCTGGTCGGTGGCGAGCAGGCCGAGACCATCGCCGGCCACATCGCCCTGGATCGCCCGTTCGACCTGCGGAGGTGGCTCTAGTGGGGGCCGACCTCGCCGCCCGGCCCATCGGCGTCTTCGATTCCGGCCTGGGCGGCCTGACGGTGCTGCGGGCGCTGCACGAGCGCCTGCCGGCGGAGGACCTCGTCTACTTCGGCGACACCGCCCGCGTCCCCTACGGCACCAAGGGTGCGGCCACCGTGCGCGCCTTCGCCTGGCAGGACGCGGCCTTCCTCGCCGCTCGCGGGATCAAGCTCCTGGTGGTGGCCTGCAACACCGCCAGCGCGTTCGCCCTGGAGGACCTGGCCGCGCGGCTGACCATCCCGGTGCTGGGCGTGATCCAGCCGGGGGTGGACGCCGCCCTGGCCGTCACCCGCGGCGGGCCGGTGGGCGTGATCGGCACCCGCGGGACCATCGCCTCGGGGCGCTACCAGGCCGGCCTGAGCACGGTCCTGCCCGCCGAGCGCGTGCTGGCGCGGCCCTGCCCGCTGTTCGTCTCCCTGGTGGAGGAGGGGCTCACCGACCACCCGCTCACCGAGCTGGCGGTGGCCGAGTACCTCGGCGAGCTGCGCGACGCCCGCATCGACACGCTGATCCTCGGCTGCACGCATTACCCGCTGCTGCGGCCGGCCATCGCCCGGTTCATGGGGTCGGGGGTGCGGCTGGTGGACTCGGCCGAGACCCTGGCCGGCGCGGCGGCGAGCCTGCTGGCCACCACCGGCCTCGTACGCGAGCGCGACCGCGAGGGCCGGCTGGACTTCTTCCTCAGCGATCTACCATGGACCTTCCGCGAGATCGGGACCCGCTTCCTGGGCAAGCCGATCACGGAGGTCAGCACCGTCCACCTCGACGAGCTGGAAAGCCTGGGCCGCGGCACCGCGCGCCAGGAAGGGGAACACCGATGACCGACCGGAGCGAGGGCCGCGCCGTCACGCAGCTGCGAGCCACGCGCATCACCCGCGATTACCTGCCCCACGCGGAGGGGTCGTGCCTCATCGAGATGGGCAACACGCGCGTGATCTGCACCGCGAGCATCGCCCACGGCGTGCCGCGGTGGCTCAAGGGCGCGGGCCAGGGCTGGGTCACCGCGGAGTACGGCATGCTGCCGCGCAGCACCGAGGAGCGCATGCGCCGCGAGGCGGCCGGCAACGGCCAGGGCGGCCGCACCATGGAGATCCAGCGCCTGATCGGCCGTGCCCTGCGCACGGTGACCGACCTGCACGCCCTCGGCGAGATCACCGTCACCCTGGACTGCGACGTGATCCGCGCCGACGGCGGCACCCGCTGCGCCGCCATCAACGGCGCGGCGGTGGCGCTCTTCGACGCCCTCGAGCGCCTGCGCCTGCGCAAGCACCCCATGCGCACGCTGGTGGGCGCCATCAGCCTGGGCGTGGTCGACGGCGAGATCCTCATGGATCTCGACTACCGCGAGGACTCCCGCGCGGAGACCGACATGAACGTGGTGATGGCCGAGGGCGGCGGGCTCATCGAGGTCCAGGGCACCGCCGAGCGCGCCCCCTTCGATCGCGAGCAGCTCGACCGCATGCTCGACCTCGCCGCCGCCGCCATCGGCAAGCTCAACCAGCTGCAACGACAGGTGCTGTCCACCTGAGGAGGTTCGACGTCATGCCTGCTGCGTCGCGCACCGTGGTCCTGGCCAGCCGCAACCAGGACAAGCTCCGCGAGCTGCGCCAGCTCTGCGAGGGCCGGCCCTTCACCGTCACCTCGATCCTCGATCACCCCGGCCTGCCCGAGGTGATCGAGGACGGGACCAGCGCCCTGGGCAACGCCACGCGCAAGGCCCTGGTGGCGGCGGCGTTCACCGGCGAGATCGCCGTGGCCGACGACACCACCCTGCAGGTCTTCAACCTGGGCGACATGCCCGACGTCTTCGCCTCGCGTTTCGCCGGCCCGGGGGCCAGCTACGAGGACAACACGCGTCTGCTGCTGGAGCTCATGGCCGCGGTGGAGCCGGGGGACCGCGGGGCGCGCTTCGAGACCAGCATGGTGTGGATCGACCCGCAGCCGCCGGCCGGCCTGGCCGCCGCCGCGGCCGCCCCGGCGGCCACGCGCTGGCTCCACGATCCGTTCCAGCGCTCCATCCGCCTGGCCGCGGACGAGGACCCGGACGGCTACTGGGACGAGCTGGTGGACCGCAAGCGCATCTGGGCCGACTACCATGCCTGGGCGCGGACCCTGCCGCCCGGCTGGGGCGCCGACCGCGAGCGGCTGCTGGAGATCGTCGACCAGCTGGTGCAGCCGTATCTGCACGGCGGCCGACCCACCGACGCGCCGGCCGACGCCATGCACGTCCCCGATACCCGCCTGTGGACGGCCAGCGGGCCGGATGATCGCGAGCCGCCGGCCACGCTGGTGGCGCCGGCCGGCCTGCCGGCCGACGCGCCCGGCCGCGGCCGCTGCGCGCCGGTGTGGTTCGAGCTGAGTGCCAGCGGCCGCCTGCTGGGCCAGCTCACGCGCCAGCCCCTGGGCTCGGGCGGGTTCGGCTACGATCCCGTCTTCCAGCCCCAGGGCAGCGACCGCACCCTGGCGGAGATGGCCCCCGAGGAGAAGGCGGCCATCAGCCACCGCGGGCGCGCCATGCGGCGCCTGCTCGAGGCGGTGGGGCGGGCCTACGGCGTGGGCTGAGCCACCGTCGCGGTCCGGCGTCGCCCGCGGCCAGGCGGCAGCCCGCGTTGACACCGGCGCGGTGGTCGCCTATCAATTCGGTTCGCTCGCGGTCCGGCCAGCGTCGAAAGGACGCCGTCCGCGGCCGCGGGCACGTCGCTTGCCCGGTCGGGGCGTGGCGCAGTCCGGTAGCGCAACGGCTTTGGGAGCCGTGGGTCGCAGGTTCAAATCCTGTCGCCCCGACCAGCTCTTGACATCGGCGGGGTTCCTCGCCATCATTCCGACTCGCTCGGCGGTCGATTCCGGACCTGGTGCGCCCGTAGCTCAGCTGGATAGAGCAGTGGACTTCTAATCCACAGGTCGCAGGTTCGAGTCCTGCCGGGCGTGCCACCGGCAGCTCTAGGTGGTGGATGTAGCTCAGCTGGCAGAGCCCCTGGTTGTGGTCCAGGTGGTCGTGGGTTCGAGTCCCATCATCCACCCCACCCTTCTTCTCGCGGCGTGACGGAGACGTCGGATGCTCTCCGGCCGCGAGACCCGGACGACGGCCTGTTTTTCCCGGCAGGCCGTTTCTGTTTCTGTTACCGTGCCTCCCGCGCCATCAGACGGCCCGCGGCCGTCGCATCCCATCACAGGAGGAACCCATGGCCGGAGTGAACAAGGTCATCCTGATCGGCAACCTCGGCGCCGATCCCGAGATCCGGTACACCCCGCAGGGCAACGTGCCGGTGGCCAACCTGCGGATCGCCACCAGCGACCGCTGGCAGGACAAGTCCAGCGGCGAGTGGCAGGAGCGCACCGAGTGGCACCGGGTGGTGGCCTGGCGCCACCTGGCCGAGCGCGCCGAGCGCTTCCTGCAGAAGGGCAAGCAGGTCTACGTGGAAGGCCGGTTGGAGACCCGCAAGTGGCAGGACCGCGACGGGAACGACCGCTACACCACCGAGGTGGTCGCCCGCGACCTGATGATCCTCGGCCGCCGCGAGGAGGGCGAGGGTGGCGGCCAGGGCGGCCAGGGCGGCTGGAGCGGCGGCGGCCGCGGCGGTCAGGGCGGTGGCGGCCGCGACGACGACTTCAACCCGCCGCCCATGGAGACCGGCGGGCCGGTGGAGGACGACGACCTCCCCTTCTGAGCTGGCGCCGGCGGGGCCGGCCAGCCGGCCCCGCCGCTCAGTCGTCGGCGCGCCGTCCGAGCA
>JAASSM010000072.1 GCA_021767885.1 bacterium
CGCCGCCGCGAGCAGGGCCTGGGGGAAGCCCTGGCCGAAGATGCTGCTGCCGCCGACGTCGGCGTCCGGGACCAGTCCGTCGACGCCGAGGTCGTTGTCGAGGCCGCGGATCTGGCCCACGACGGCCGTGCCGTGATTGCGCCAGGAGAGCTCCTCGCTGTGGACGCCCAGGTCCAGGAAGGGCTCGGGCAGGTCCTCGTGTTCCCAGAGCCAGGCGCCCTCCACGTCCACCACGGCCACGCCGGCGCCGCGTCCGCCGGGGATCGACCAGACCGCGCGGGCGCCGATGCCGTCGGGCGCGGCGTCCAGATAGCCCTGCTGCAGGGAGAAGTCCGGCGTGGTGTCGCTCGTGGCCGCGGCCAGGGTGGCGGCCGGGGCCGGGGCGCGGCCCGTGAACGCATCGAAGCCCAGGGCGGCGGGGACGGCCCGGGGCTCGAGGAAGGCGAGGCGGACGGCCGGGTCGGCGGCCAGCCGGGCGGCCAGTCGCACCAGCGTCTCGCGGTCGGCCGGGCGGGCCCCGCCGGCCGCGTCGATCACGGCGTAGCGGGCGAGGTCGGCGAGGGCGGGCAGCGGGCCCCGGGCCTTGGCGGCCGCGCGTTGCAGCACCGCGGCCGCCACCCGGGGGCGCGCGGGAGCGCCGGCCAGGGCGGCGATGCGGGCGCGGTCGTCCGCGGTGACGCCGGCCTCGTATTGCAGGACGATGCGGCCGGTGGGCGCGGCGGTCTGCAGGTGGGGCAGGTTCGCCGGCGGCGTACCGGACGCTGGCGCACCGGCGGTGGGCGCGGCGGTGGTCGGCGTGATGGCGGCGAGCAGGCCCAGGCCGAGCAGCGCGAGCAGGGCCGGGAGTTCACGCGAGCGGATCGAGCGCACCATGGACACCCCTGACGCGGTGGCGGGTGGATTCCGACTCCTGAGTCTACCACAATTCTCATGCCGCGGCAGGTCGCCGCGGCCGTGACCGGCGCCCCGATGGCCGGCCGTGGCGCGGGGCTTCCCGTGAGGGCCGCGGGTTTCGCATGCTGGCTGCAGCGTGTACCATGGGGCGATGGTGCCGGGCGTTGCGGGAGAGCTCGCGGCGCCTGCGGTCCGCACACCCCGGGAGCGAGGACCATGCAGCGGGACTACGACGTCATCGTGATCGGCAGCGGCCCCGGCGGCGAGGGCGCGGCCATGAAGTGCGCCAAGGCGGGCAAGCGGGTGGCCCTGGTCGAGTCGTTCTTCGAGGTGGGCGGCAACTGCACCCACAAGGGGACCATCCCGAGCAAGGCCCTCCGGCAGATCATCCAGCGCAAGCCCAACTGGCTGAAGTTCCAGGATGCCGACTACCAGACCCTGCTGCGCCACTCCCAGACGGTGATCGAGGCCCAGGTGTCGCTGCGCCGGGGATTCTACGAGGGCAACGACGTCGACATCCTGCCCGGACTGGGCCGGTTCCTCGACCCGCACGCCATCGAGGTCCTCGCCGCCAGTGGCCAGAAGCGGCGCTACACCGCCGACGCCTTCTTCCTGGCCACCGGCTCGCGCCCCTATCGGCCCACGGACGTGGACTTCGCCCACCCGCGCATCTGCGACAGCGACACCATCCTCAAGCTCAGCGAGACGCCGCGGTCGCTCACCATCTACGGCGCGGGCGTGATCGGCTGCGAGTACGCCTCCATCTTCCGGGGCCTGGGCATCCGCGTGAACCTGATCAACACCCGGGCCCAGCTGCTCGCCTTCCTGGACGACGAGATCATCGACGCCCTGGCCTACCATCTGCGCGAGATGGGCGTGCGCCTGGATCACAACGAGAAGTACTCGTGCGTCGAACCCCACGAGGACGGCGTCACCCTGCACCTGGAATCCAACAAGGTGATCCGGAGCGATTACCTGCTCTGGGCCAACGGCCGCACCGGCAACAGCGACAAGCTGGGCCTGGAGAACCTGGGCATCGAGCCGAACAGCCGCGGCTCCGTGCCGGTGAACGAGAACTTCCAGACCATCCATCCGCACATCTACGCCGTCGGCGACCTCGTGGGCTATCCGAGCCTGGCCAGCGCCGCCTACGATCAGGGCCGCTTCGCCGCCACCCACTTCACCGAGGGGGCCACCGAGTACACCCTGGTCAAGGACATCCCCACCGGCATCTACACCATCCCCGAGATCAGCTCCGTGGGCCTCAACGAGCGGGAGCTCACCGAGCAGAAGGTGCCCTACGAGGTGGGCCACGCCATGTTCAAGCACCTGGCGCGGGCGCAGATCACCGGCCGGGCCACCGGCATGCTCAAGATCCTCTTCCACCGCGAGACCCTGCAGATCCTGGGCATCCACTGCTTCGGCGACAACGCGGCGGAGATCGTGCACATCGGCCAGGCGATCATGGCCCAGCCGGGCGAGCGGAACTCGCTCAACTACTTCATCCACACCACGTTCAATTACCCCACCATGGCCGAGGCCTACCGCGTGGCCGCGCTCAACGGCCTGACCCGGCTCGGCTAGCCCCGGTGGGCCGGTTGCCAGCGGTCCAGAGATTCCGTTACCTGAGGGCAGAGCGGGGTCCGGTCCCCGCGGCTGTGTTGCCACCCCGCCACCGAGAGCAGCTCACGCGATCCGGTCGCGCGTCGCCCGACGCGCCCGGCGGGAGGTACGCCCATGCTCCGCATCCTCACCCTGTCGATCATCCTCGCCACCACGATCATGACCCTGGCCGGCTGTTCCGTGTTCGGCGTGGCCACCAAGGGGGAACTCGAGTCCGCCATGCGGCAGGAGGCCGTGGCCCAGCGCGAGACCGAGGCCCGTCTGGCCGAGCTGGAGGAGCGGCTGGTGGCCGCCCGGGAGGCGGTCGGCGCGGTGGAGCGCCGACTGGAACCGCGCCTGGCGGCCCTCGATAGCGCCATGGCCCGCACCGAGGAGAACGTCGCCCGCTCCACGCAGCAGTGGCGGTCGGTGCAGGCGCTGCTGGCGGCCGACATGGACAGCGTCCGCACCGAGCTCGACGCGGTGGCGGGCGAGGTGGCGGTCATGAGCCGCGGTGTGGCCTCGGTGCGGGAGGGCATGACGCTGGTGAGCGCCCAGGCGTCGTCGGCCCAGGTGCAGAGCCGTGAGGCGCTGCGGCGGCAGCAGCAATCGCTGGAGCAGGAGCGTGCCCATCTGCTGGCCCGGCTGCAGGACCTCGAGGCCAGGCTGGCGTCCTGGCCGGCCCTGGCGGACTCCCTGGCGGCCGGTGATTCCGCCGCGCCGCGCCCCGCCGGCGCCGATCCGGATGCGGCCCCGGCCGCCGGCGACGCGGGCACCATCGAGATCCGGCCCGCCGTCACGCCGGAGCGCGACGCCACACCGCCCGGTCGCTGACCGGCGTCAGGAGACCCCGCTCTCCGCCGGTGCGGGCGGCGCGGTCTCGCCGGTCGCAGCGGCATCGGGGACGGCGCCCGCCAGGCGCGCCATCTCCCCGGCGAGCACGGCGGCCACGTCGGACATCTCCAGGCCCGGGCCAGGCTCCAGCGCCACGTGGGCCAGCACGTCCAGGCTGGCGATGTCGATGACGCGCAGGAAGGCCGCGGCCACGTGCTGGCTCCCCGGGGTGGCGGGGTCGGTGGTGAAGTGGGCATTGCCCACCACCACGGCCTGCAGGCCGAACTCCCGCCGCAACCGAGCCAGCAGGTCGAGGCCGATGCCGAAGGCCTCCGGCTGGCCTTCGGCGATCGGCTCCGGCTGGACGGGCAGGGCCTTGAGGCGGAACCCGGCGTAGCTCAGCTCCGCCTCGAAGAGGTCGGTGAGCATCTGGCTCGGGCCGGTGACCAGCAGTTCCGAGCGGGCTGGCGGCTGCAAGACCACCTCGCCCGACCGGCGTTCGGCGGTCAGGGGCGCCACGATCCGCGATCCCGGCGCGGCGGGCACCGTGCTCAGCAGGGGATGGACCGCGACCGTCCGCGGGACCAGGCGGGCGCCCGGGGCCGGAGTGGTGATGAGCCGGCGCTCGGCACCGGTGGCGAGGCAGCCGCCCAGGATCAGCCCCACCAGCAGGCAGGCGGCGAGGACCGGAAGCCAGGGCATCCGTCGGCATCGCATGGCGTCGCTCACAGTCTCAGGGGTCGTCCGTTACCGCGTGGTCCACCCCATCACCATACCGTGCCCGTGGCCGCCGGAGCAACCCCCGCCGCGGGCCCCGGCGGCGGATCGCGTCCACGCATCCCGGTCGCGGGCGGCCCGGCCGCCCATGGAACACCCCCCGGGGCTCAGGGCCCGCGGGGGGTGTCGTGTGCGCTCCGCACGTGGCGTCAGGACCGTGTGGCGTCCCGGCGGCGGCCGGGAGGCTACCTGGCGTCGGCGAAGTTCTTCGCCACCTGGGTCCAGTCGATGACGTTGAAGAACGCCTCGATGTAATCCGGTCGGCGATTCTGGTACTTCAGGTAGTAGGCGTGCTCCCACACGTCCAGGCCCAGGATGGGCGTCAGGCCCTCGCTCAGCGGCGTGTCCTGGTTCGCGGTGGAGGTGATGGCCAGCTTGCCGTCCTCGCCCACCACCAGCCAGGCCCAGCCGCTACCGAACCGGCCGGCGGCCGCCGCGGCGAACTGGTCCTTGAAGCCCTCGTAGGATCCGAACGTGTCGGTGATCTCCTGGCCCAGCACGCCCTCGGGCGCACCGCCGCCATGCGGTCCCATGACGGTCCAGAACAGGTTGTGGTTGACGTGGCCGCCGCCGTTGTTGCGCACGGCGGTGCGGATGGACTCCGGCAGGGCGTCCAGATCCTGGAGCAGCTCCTCGGCGGTCCGGTTCGCGAACTCCGTGCCCTCCACCGCGTTGTTCAGCTTGGTGGTGTAGGCCACGTGGTGCTTGTCGTGGTGGACCCGCATGGTGGCCTCGTCGATGTGCGGCTCGAGCGCGTCGTAGGCATAGGGCAGGTCCGGGGTCTGGAAGGCCATGGGCGGTACCTCCTGGTTCGGGGGTGTCCGGGTCGTCGATTTGCAACCAAAATAATCAAGTATTCACGAGTCGCAGCCCCGTGCTCCGGCCGGCGCCGGCCGGTGGCACGCCGCGCCGCGCGGGCGACCATGCCTTGGCCTGGCCCCGGGGGGGTGTTATGCTGCCGCCTTGCAAGCGGAGAACGACCACGCGAACCCTCACCCGGAGGCCGACATGACCACGCCCGAGAAGCTGAAGGCCCTGCGCGAGCTCATGGCGCAGCAGAACCTCGACGCCTACTACGTCCCGAGCGCCGACCCGCACCTGAGCGAGTACCTGCCCGAGGCCTTCAAGCGCCGCGCCTGGCTCAGCGGCTTCACCGGCTCGGCGGGCGAGCTCCTGGTCGGGCGCAAGGGGGCGGGCCTGTGGACCGACGGCCGCTACTTCTACCAGGCGTCGCTGGAGCTCGAGGGCAGCGGGATCGACCTGATGAAGATGGGCCGGCCGGAGACGCCGAGCATGACCGGCTGGCTGGTGCAGCAGCTGTCGTCCGGCGACGTGGTGGGCGTCGATCCCACGGTGATCTCCATCGATCAGGCCGAGACCTTCGAGAGCGACCTCGCTCCTCATGGCATCAAGGTCAAGTACCTGGCCCGCAACCTGGTGGACCGGATCTGGGAGGACCAGCCCGCGCCCTCGAAGGCCCCGCTGGAGGTGCACCCGACGCGGTTCGCCGGGGAGACCGTCGCCAGCAAGCTCAAGCGCGTGCGGGCGGAGATGGCCCGGGCGGGCTGCGACCTGCACGTGGTGGGGGCCCTGGACGCGGTGGCCTGGCTGCTGAACATCCGCAGCCGCGACATCCTCTTCACCCCCGTGGCCACCGCCTACGTGGTGCTCGGCACCGACGACTGCACCCTGTACGTGGACCCGGAGAAGGTCACCGGTGCGGCCATGAAGCACCTGGGCCGGGCGGTCACCATCAAGGAGTACGGCGAGGTCGGACGCGACCTCAAGGCGCTGGCGCAGGGGACGGGCAAGCAGAAGCGCCGGCCCACGGTCTGGCTGGACTCCGCGGGCACCAACCGGTGGATCCAGAACCAGGTCAAGGGTTGCCCGCAGCACCTGGCGCCGTCGCCGATCATGGCCATGAAGGCCGTGAAGAATCCGCGGCAGATCGAGGGGATCAAGGCCGCCCACGTGCGCGACGGCGTGGCCATGGTCAAGTTCCTGCGCTGGCTGGAGGAGGCCGTACCGCAGGGCGGAGTCACCGAGATCTCCGCCGCGGACCAGCTCCGCGCCTTCCGCGCCGAGGCGAAGGAGTACCGGGACGACAGCTTCGCCACCATCAGCGGCTACGCCGGCAACGGCTCCATCATCCACTACTCGGCCACGCCCGGCACCGAGGCCACCCTCAAGCCCCGGGGCCTGTACCTCATCGACAGCGGCGGCCAGTATCCCGACGGCACCACCGACATCACGCGCACCGTGGCGCTGGGCAAGCCCCAGCGGCAGATGAAGCAGTGCTTCACGCGCGTGCTCATGGGGACCATCGACTGCACCCTGACCACGTTCCCCGCCGGCACCACTGGCCGGCGCATCGAGATGTACGCGCGCCGCCACCTGTGGCAGGCGGGCATCGACTACGCCCACGGCACCGGCCACGGCGTGGGCCAGTACCTGGGCGTGCACGAGGGGCCGCACTCGCTGAAGGACCTGGACACCCCGCCCGTGCGCGAGGGCAACCTCTTCTCCATCGAGCCGGGCTGCTACGAGGATGGCAAGTTCGGCATCCGCTGCGAGAACCTGGCCTTCGTGGTCAAGGACGAGAAGCTCAGCACGTCGGATCGCGACTGGTTCCGCTTCGACACCGTGACGCTGTGCCCGTTCGACACGTCCCTCGTGGACCCGGCGCTCATGTCTCCGGCGCAGATCCGCTGGCTGAACACGTACCACCGGCGAGTCTACCGGGAGCTGAGTCCGCACCTCGACCGTGCGCACCGCGCCTGGCTGCGGCGCGCCACCCGCGCCATCTGAGCGTGGCCACGTTGCGGCCGTACAGCGACGGCACCGGGCACTTCGCCCGGGTGGAACACCGCGGAGGGCGGCGCCGGTTGCGCGCCGCCTTCCGCGTCCCGGCGCCGTCGGGCGTGACGGCGGCCTGGCTGCGCGCGCATCCCGACGGCGAGCCGGAATACCGGCGCCTGCGCCGCGTGGCCGACGGCCCCTGGGAGCGCTGGGAGGGGCTGGTCACCCTGCGCGGGCCGCGTCTGCCGTACCGGTTCGTCCTGCAGGACCGGGCCGGGACGCTCTGGCATCTGGACCAGCGCGGCCTCCAGCCGGCGGTGTGGTCGGACGCCCGGGATTTCGTGCACCTGGAGGACCCGCCGCCGGCGTGGCTC
>JAASSM010000073.1 GCA_021767885.1 bacterium
CACGGCGGATTCCGCGTTGCCGGACATGCAGGGCGGACTCGTCCGCGCGGGACGCCTGGATCCTGATCATGGGCGCCTGGATCGGCAGGGAACCCTCGCGCTGAAGAAACATCCCGGTATTTCAATGACTTTTGTCGCGAGATGTTGCCCAGGGACACCAGCGGTGTACCTCAGCGGGTCATGGGGTCAAATTCTCGGCGCAGTTCACTTTTCGTTCGAACCATCGGTCGTTTCATCAAGGCATGACGATACGCGCGACGCGGCGATCCGGGGCGCCGCTCATCGGCGCTCATCGGCACTCATCGGCGCTCACCAGCACTCACCATCGCTCATCACCGCTCATCACCGCTCACCATCGCTCATCACCGCTCACCCTCGCTCGTCGCCGCGCACCGTGCCGCGTCCTGGCTCGCCCTCATCGTCGCCCCGGTCCGGGCTGGGGTCGCTGGCGAAGCGGTCGTCCGCGCGGTGGGTGGTGGCGGTCCGGCCGTCGCGGTGGGCGTCCTCGAGCCAGCCGGTGCGGATGGGGCCGCCGGGCGCGAAGTCCGGCACGTGGGGCTTGATGTCCAGCAGGGGTGTGCCGTCCAGGACGTCGACGCCGGCGACGTGCAGGATCCAGCCCTCGCGGCGCAGCAGGCGGACCACCGACACGCCGATGGGGTTGGGTCGGCGTGGCGCGCGGGTGGCGAAGACGCCGTGGACGCGGTCGTCCAGGTAGGGGGTGACCTGCAGGTCGCAGCCCTCGCTGCGGTGGAAGTGGTAGATCAGGACGATGTGGGAGAAGCCCTCGAGGTCGCGCAATCCATCGGCATACCTCGCGGCCACCTCCACGGTGCCGGCCACGTCCGCCGCGCCGGCGGGCTGGATGGGCATGCCGCGGGGGTCGGTGAAGGGGCTGCGGATGGTGCCGATCGGCTGCAGCTGGATGGTGCGCTCTGGCATGGCTGGCTCCCTTGCCTCGTGGTCCGGCGTCCGGGGGCGGCGCCCGGTTCAGGATCGACCGCGCCGTGGTGGTCCGTCGTCTCGCCCGGCGTCGTGCTCCGGGGACGACCTCTCCGCGGCGGCGAGCCAGCGGACCATCTCGCGGATCGGGTCTGCCAGGCGGGCGACGCCGGCGTCGTCCAGGAACGCGCCGGCGTCGAGAAGCTGGGGGCCGATCGGCGGCGCGGTGGCCGCATCCGCGCCGGCGGATGCGCCCGCGCCGGCCGATGCATCTGCTCCCCCGAACGCTCCCGCCCCCGGACCCTCGGCCAGGCCCGGGCCCTCCAGCGCCAAGGCCGCCTCCACGGCGCGCTCGGCGTCGGCCAGCAGCCGCGGCTCATCCAGGTAGACCGCGCGGTTGATCTCCACCATCACCGAGTGGACGCGGGGCTCGGTGCGGTGATGGCGGAGCGGGACCAGGCTGCCGCCGAAGGGGCGCTGCTCGGTGACCGTGAAGCCGGCCGTACGCCACAGATCGGCCAGGGGCGCGCGCACGGACGCCGGCGTGTGGTGCTCGTCCCAGCCGAGGTCGATGTCCATTCGCGCGGCCGGATCGGGATCCTGTTCGCAGCCCATGGGCTCGGCCGGGAAGCTGTGCGCGTCGATGATCCAGCAGACGCCGTGGCGCGCGATGAGGTCGTCCACCAGATCGGCGACCATCTCGTGCCACGGCGCATGGTAGTGGGCTAGAAGCCGCTCGCGAGGGGTGACCTCGCCGCGCAGCGGCGCGCCGTCCTCCGTCCGCGTGGAGATGGCGGCGCGGCCGTGCAAGGCGTTCCAGGACTCGGCGGTGTCGTCCGCGAAGCGCTCCACGTCGCAGACCAGGCGGCTGACGTGGGCGGTGATCATGGTGGCGCCGGCCGCCACCGCCGGCTGCCAGAGGCGGTCGACGGCGTGGTCGGTGCTGCGGGCGAGATCGCGGGCGAGGCCGGCCAGCGGCGCCGTGAACTGCGGCCGCACCCAGGGCGGGATGGCGGTGCCGGCGTGGGGGACGTGCACGAGCACGGGCACGGGGACGACGTCCCCAGGTGGCGGGGTAACCGAATAGATCGTGGACATGGTCGTCATCCTTCCCGCACCAGGCCGCGCCGCGGCGGACCGCCGCGGGTGTCGGGACGCCGGCGCGGCCGCGCGGAGCCCGCGCCTCAGCCCTCCCCATCCCGCCCCAGGAACCGTCCTCGCCCCGCCCCCGCGACCACCGCGCCATCCTCCACCACCGATTCCCCCCGCAACCACACCCGCTCGGCGCGGCCCACCACCGGCCAGCCCTCGTAGACGGTATGGTCGGACGGGTGGGGCGGCTCGCCGGCATGGATCACGCCGCGATGCTCCGGATCCCACAGCACCAGGTCCGCGTCGGCGCCCACGGCGAGGCTGCCCTTGCGGGGACAGAGCCCGAACGCCCGCGCCGGGCCCGCGGCCACCAGCTCCACCCACCGCGAGGGCGAGATCAGGCCGGCGGCCACGAAGTGCGTGTGCAGCAAGGTCAGCCGGTACGCCACCCCGGCCACGCCATTGGGGATGGCGGGGAAGTGGTCGGCGGCGGCCTGCTTCTGGGCGCGCGAGAACGCGCAGTGGTCGGTGCCCACCACGTCCACCGCGCCGGACGCCAGGGCCGCCCGCAACGCCACGCCGTGCTCCGGATCGCGCAGCGGGGGGCTCATCACGAGGAGCGCCGCCTCGGCCGCCGGTCGCGCGTACGCCGACGCATCCAGCAGCAGGTACTGCGGGCACGTCTCCGCCCACACCGCCTGGCCCTGCTCCCGCGCCGCGGCCACCGCGGCCAGCGCGTCGGCCGTGGACAGGTGCACCAGGTACGGCCGGCACCCCGTCCGCGCGGCCAGCGCCAGTGCCGTGCGCACGGCCGCGACTTCCACCTCGGGCGGCCGCGATCGCGCATGGGCGGCGGGCGAGAGGTCGCCCGCGGCCACCAGCTCCGCCCGCCGGCGGCTCACCTCCGCGCCGTCCTCGCAGTGCAGCAGCACGGTGAGGTCGAGGTCGGCGGCCGCGGCCATGGCGGCGGCGAGGTGATCGCCGGCCAGGCCGATGGTCTCGAGGTAGGCGAGGTAGAGCTTGAGCGAGCGATGGCCGAACCGCTCCACGCACCGGCGCAGCTCGGCCGCCGTGCCGGGCTCCTCGCGGGTGGCCGGCCGCCAGGCGGTGATGCTCGCGTGCAGGTGGAAATCGCAGGACGACCCCACCGTCTCGGCCAGCCGCGCCCCGGTGGCCGCCACCAGCGACTCCTGCCGCGTGGGCGTGACGAAGTCGATCACCGTGGTGGTGCCGCCGGCCAGGGCGGCGCGGGTGCCGGAGGCGAAGTCGTCCACGGTGCGCGCGTCGCCCGAGCGCAGGCCCAGGTGCACGTGCGGATCCACGCCGCCGGGGACCAGCCAGCGGCCGCGGCCGTCGAGCAGCCGGCAGCCGTGACGGGCGGCGAGGGCGGTGAGATCCTCCATGGCGGCGCCGGCCGGCCGCCCGGTCCGGGACGACCCCTCCGCCGGCAGCCCCTCCGCCGGCAACACCTCCGCGATGCGCCCGCCCGCCGTGCGCAGGCTGCCCTCGCGCTCGCCGTCGGCGTCGATGAGGCGCACGTTGGTGATCAGCCAGTCGGCCATCGCGTCGCCCATCGCGTCGCTCCTCGCGTCGCCCTTCGCCAGCTCCTCCGCTCGGTCCCCCGGTCGGTCCCCCGGTCGGCCCTCCGCTCGCTGACCCGCTCGCTCCGCCAGCCGCTCCCGGGACGCCGGCCTACAGCCCCGCCAGCACCCCGGTCTCCGCGTTGAACTCCGCGATCATCTCGTCCCAGCGCGCCGGCTGGGCGAAGACGCGGGGCCAGAGGTCGCGGTCGTACCAGAGGGACTCGAGGTCGGCCACGTCCATCTCCTGCTGCTCCACCCACGTGTAGTACTTCAGGTTGTGGATGGCGCGGCGGTCGGGGTGGGTGAGCTCCTTGTAGTGGTCGGTGCGCTGGCCCAGCAGCGAGCGCTCCAGATCGCGCGCGGCCTGGGTGGTGGTGTACTCGCCGTGGGCGTCGCGCAGCTCGTGGCGGCGGGAGTCGTAGAGCTCCATGGAGTCGGTGGCCACGGTGAGGATGAGGTCGTCCGCCGTGTGCTCGAACCAGCGTGCGGTCCTGATGGACGACAGCAGGTTGCCGATGGAGGAGATGCCCAGCAGGGGGAGCTGGGCGATCACCTCGGCGGGCACGCCCTCGGCGCGCAGCACCTCGTGGCCGGCCGGCTCGTTGAACAGGCGCAGCAGGCGCATGCAGTCGTCGTCGTCGATGGCGCAGACGGCGTCGGTGTTGCGGACGTTGTGGATCCAGGGCACGTGCTTGTCGCCGATGCCCTCGATGCGGTGGCCGCCGAACCCGTTCTGCAGCAGGGTGGGGCACTGCAGCGCCTCCGAGGCCACCACCTTGACGTGCGGGGCGATGGTGCGCAGGTAGTCGCCGGCGGCGATGGTCCCCGCCGACCCGGTGGCCGACACGTACGCCGCCAGCTCGCCGCCGTACCGCCGCGCCACCTCCTCCAGGGCCGACCCGGTGCAGTGGTAGTGCCACACCGCGTTGCCGAACTCGGCGAACTGGTTGAAGATCACCACGTCCTCTCGGGTGCGGCGCAGCTCCCAGCACTTGTCGTAGATCTCCTTGACGTTGGACTCGCAGCCGGGCGTGGCGATGACCTCGGCGCCGATGTCGCGCAGCCACTCGAAGCGCTCGCGGCTCATCTCCTCGGGCAGGATGGCCACCGCGGTGCAGTCCATGAGGTAGCTGTCGAAGGCGCCGCCGCGGCAGTAGTTGCCCGTGGACGGCCACACCGCCTTGTGGTAGGTGGGGTCGAACCCGCCGGAGACGATCACCGGCGCCAGGCATCCGTAGGCCGCGCCCACCTTGTGCGCGCCGGTGGGGAACCACTTGCCCACCAGGGCGACGATGCGCGCCGGCACCCCCGTCAGCGCCGACGGCAGCTCCAGGGCGTTGACCTCCCCGAACAGGCCGCCCTGCTCCTGCGGCTGGTTCTTCCAGGTGATGCGGAAGAGGTTGAGCGGGTCGCGATCCCAGAGGCCGATGCCGCGCAGCCGCTGCTTGACCACCGTGGGCACCAGCTCCGGGTCGCGCATCTGCGCGAAGGTGGGCAGCACGATGCCACGCTCCCGGTACCGCTGCACCGCCCGGGCGCGCACGTCGTGATCGGTCACCGCGTCGATGATGGGGATCATGGCTGTCCTTTCGGGGACGACCCCTCCAGGGCCGCCCACAGGCGGTGGGCCTGCTCGCGGCAGAAGGCGAGCGTGGCGTCCTCGTCGATGGCGGGGAAGGCGCCGTCCTGCAGCACCACCCGGCCGCCGGCGATCACCGTGCGCACGTGGCGCGCGTCGAGGCCGAAGAGGGCGTGGCCGGGGAGGTTCTCCGCGGTGAGCGGCGTGGGGGCGGGGTAGTCGAAGAGGACGAGGTCGTTCCGGCGCGCGGCGTGCGGGTGGTGGGTCGCGAGGTAGCGGCGGTTGCTCGCCAGGAGATTCCAGGCGGCCGCCGGGGCCACCCCCTCGGCCTGGCCGTTGAAGTACGCCGCGCGCAGGCTGCGCAGCATGTCGCCGTGCAGGCCGTCGGTGCCCAGGAGCACGCGGTCGGGATCCAGGCCGGCCCAGCGGAAGCGGCCCACGGCGTTGTTCTGGTTGCTCTCGGGATTCTGCACCACCCAGGCCGACGACCGTCGCACGCGGTCACGCTCGGCGCCGTCGAGGTGCAGGCCGTGCACCAGGAGGGTCCCGGGCTGGTCGAGGACGCCGGCGTCCTCCAGGCGCGCGATCACCCGGCAGCCGTGGTCGGCCAGGCAGCGCTCCTGGTCCACCGCCCCCTCGGCCACGTGCAGGTGCAGCCCCGCGTGGTAGGTGCGGGCGAGGTCCACGGCCTGCCGCAGCAGCCGGTCGCCCACGGTGAAGCTGGCGTGCAGCCCCACCATCGCGGGACGACCGCTGCCCAGGTACCGCGCCGTCTCCAGCAGGCCGGCCTCGGCGGCGGCGGGCCCGTCGCGGTCGCTCAGCTCGAGGCAGAGGACGTGGGCGAGGCCCAGCTCGTCCAGCGCGCTGGCGATCACCTCGAGGCAGCCGTCCGCCGCATGGGGCGAGGAGTGGTGATCGATCACCGCGGTGGCCCCGCACCGGATGGCGTCCAGTCCCGCGGCCAGCGCACAGGCGCGGATCATGTCCCGGTCCAGGGCCCGGTCCACCCGCCACCAGACCAGCTCGAGGATCTCCGCGAAGCTGCTCGGCACCCGCGGCGGCGCGGGCATGCCCCGGGCCAGGGCGGAGTAGATGTGATGGTGGGCACAGACCAGGCCGGGCAGGGCGAGGGCGCCGTGGGCGGGGATCGTGGTGGTGGGCGGCGTGTGTGCGCGCCGCGTGTCGGCGTCCGGCCCGTCCGCGGGCGGCGCGCTGGCGTCCGGCGTGTCGGCGCCCGACCGGTCGGCGGGCCTCTCGTCGGCCGGCCGCACCTCGCCATCGGGGCCCGGCTCGACCACCAGATCGCCGCGGCGCAGGTCGCCGGTGTGCGGGTCGAGGTAGCGGACGTCTTGCAGGCGGATGGCCATGGTGCTCCAGACGCTGGCGGGGGCGAGGGGTCGGGTGATTGTCCGGCAGCGAACAGGCGGCGTCAACCCGTGCCGCGGAGGGCGGGTTCCGCGACCTCGCGCGTGACCTCGCGACCTACCGCACGAGCGTGACCGCGTGCGCGGTGGTTCCCGACGCGCCGGTCAGGTGGCAGAGGTACACGCCCGACGCCACCGCACGGCCCGACGCGTCGCGGCCGTCCCACGCCACCTCGTGGTGGCCGGCGGCGCGCCAGCCCTGCATGAGCGTGCGCACGCGGGTGCCGTCGGCGGCGATCACCGCCAGGGTGACCGGGCCGGCCCGCGGCAGGTCGAAGGCCAAGGTGGTGTGCGGGTTGAACGGATTGGGGTGGCTGCGCAGGTGCACGCTGGCTGTGGGCGTGTCGGGGACGGGCACCGCCGCGCCGTACTCCAGGGCCAGGCCGTACCCGTAGTACAGACCCTCGACCAGGGTCTCCAGGCCGGTGCCGTCCAGGTTCATGCGCTGGACCATGGCGCCGGACATGTCGCCGGTGACCCAGTAGAGTTGGCCGGCGGCGTGGTCGATCTCCAGGGAGCGCGGGGCATCGGGGAGGTCGTCGATGACGGTGGTGACGTCGTCGCCGTCGAGGGTGGCCGACATGATGGACTCGCCGGTGGGCCAGTAGATGCGGCCACCGGCCAGGGCCAGGCCCCAGGGATGGC
>JAASSM010000074.1 GCA_021767885.1 bacterium
CCGGGTGTACGACGAGGATGGCGAGATGGTGGATGGCCACGGCGTGAACGTCACCGGCATCCTCGGTCTGGGTACCGAGATCGTGGCCAGTGACAACTGGTCCTTCGACGTGGGCGTCAAGTACCACCTGCTGCTCGGCCAGGACAAGGACTCCGTGGGCCTGAGCAGCTTCTGGGGTCCCGAGCACGTGGACGCCAACAAGGGCATCCTGCAGGGCCTGGTCGGCGTGAACTACTGGTTCGGCAACCCCGACCGCGACGGTGACGGGATCCCCAATGACCGCGACGCCGATCCGGACGCTCCCGAGGACTTCGACGGCTACCGCGACGAGGACGGTGCCCCCGACCTCGACAACGACAACGACGGCATCCCCGACACCGAGGACGGCGCACCGGACGACGCCGAGGACCGGGACGGTTTCCAGGACGCCGACGGCATCCCTGATCCCGACAACGATGGCGACGGCGTGATCGATGCCCGCGACGGCGCCCCCGACGCGGCGGAGGACATGGATGGCTTCCAGGACGAGGACGGCGTTCCCGATCCCGACAACGACGGCGACGGGGTCCTCGACGGGGACGACCGCTGCCCCGGCACCCCCGCCGGCATCGAGGTGGACGCCGAGGGTTGCCCGGTGGCCGAGGAGATCCGCGAGGATCTGGTGCTCGAGGGCGTGACCTTCAAGCTGGGCAGCGCGGAGCTGACGACCGACTCGGCCGAGCAGCTCGACGAGGTGGCCGAGAGCCTGCGGGCCTGGCCCGAGGTCCGCGTCGAGGTGGCCGGCTACACCGACAGCAGTGGACCGGCGGAGCTGAACCGTCGCCTGTCCCAGGAGCGTGCCGACTCGGTGCGGAACTTCCTCGTCGCCCGGGGCATCGATCCGGACCGCATCGTGGCCACCGGCTACGGCGAGCAGGATCCCGTGGCCAGCAACGAGACGCGGGAGGGGCGGGCCCAGAACCGCCGCGTGGAGTTGCGGCGGCTCGACTAGGCCCCCCGGGTGGTCGGCGGCCGCTCGCTCGACGGGCGAGGCGCTGATCACCGATACCCGGCGGTGACCGGCCGGCCGCGGGTGGACAACCCGCGGCCGGCGCATATCTTCCGGGGATGCCCGCCGCCACCGCACTCCCCGTGACGCTGTCGCGCCTGACGCGATTCTGGCTCCCGCTGCAGGCCACCTGGCTGATGATGGCCGTGGAGGGCCCGTTCCTCGCGGCGATCATCGCCCGCCTGCCCGACCCCAAGTTCAACCTGGCGGCCTATGGCGTGGCCTTCGCCTTCGCGATCATCGTGGAGGCGCCGGTGATCATGATGCTCTCGGCCGCCACCGCGCTGGTGGACGCCCGTCCCGGCTACCGGGCGCTGCGGCGGTACGCGCACGCGCTCAACGCGGCGATCACGGTGATCATGCTGGTGCTGCTGGCCACCGGCGCCATGGACTGGCTCCTGCGCGGACCGCTGCACCTGGATCCCACCGTGGCCGACCTCACCGCCCGCGCCCTGTGGATCCTGCTGCCCTGGCCGGCGGCCATCGGCTACCGGCGGTTCTACCAGGGCATCCTGATCCGTGCGGGCCTCACCCGCCGCGTGGCGTGGGGCACGGTGCTGCGCCTGATCAGCATGAGCGCCGCGGCGCTGATCGCCCGGACCGCCGGCCTGCCGGGCGCCCTGACCGGTGCGGTGGCCCTCAGCGCCGGCGTCTGCACGGAGGCCGTGGCCAGCCGCCTGATGGCCTGGCGGACGGTGCGCGAGCTCCCGGACACCGCACCGCCACCGGCCGGCGCCGATGCCGCCAGGGGCGGCCACGGCGCGGCGGACCTCTCCTGGCGGGGCCTGACGGCGTTCTACTGGCCGCTCGCGTTGACGAGCACCATCTCCCTGGCCGTCCATCCCCTGGTGACCTTCTTCATGGGCCGGGCGGCGGCACCGCTGGAATCGCTGGCGGTGCTGCCGGTGATCAACGCCCTGGTCTTCCTCTTCCGCACGCCCGGCCTCAGCTACCAGGAGACGGCCATCGCCATGCTCGGTCACGGGCCGCAGAACCTGCAGCCGGTGCTCCGCTTCGCCGGCCTGCTGGGGATCGCCGCCAGCCTGGGCCTGACGCTGGTGGCCTGGACCCCGCTGGCCCGCTGGTGGTTCGAGGGCGTATCCGGGCTGACGCCGGAGCTGGCGGCGTTCGCGCGCGGACCCGCGCAGATCCTGGCCGTCATGCCGCTGCTCTCGGTGGCGCTGAATCTCGAGCGCGCGCTGCTGGTGCATGGGCGGCGGACGGCCCCGGTGACCTCCGCCAGCGCCCTGGAGGTGGGCGTGATCGCCGCGGTGCTGGCCCTCTGCGTCGGGCCGCTCGGCATGATCGGCGCCACGTCCGCGGCCCTGGCCTTCCTCGCCGGCCGGCTCGCGGCCAACGGCCATCTCCTGCGCCCGGCGCGGTCGGTGGTGGCGATGGTGGCCGCCCGGCGCCGGCCCGATGTGCGCCCTGCGGCCACCGGGACCGGCTGAGGGTCCAGGAACCACGGCGCCGCGGACCCGGGGGCCCGCGGCGCCGCTCCGATCGGCCGGCCTGGGGAGAATCAGCCGATCTCGAGTTCCGCTCCGCCGGTGGCCAGGCGCGCGTGGTGCCGGTCCTGGATGTAGCGCCGGACCATGGCCAGCGCGCGGTCGTCCTCGGGCGCGGAGAACTCCAGCCCGAGCGTGGTGCCCCGGCTGCCCGGTTCCTCCGGATTGACGTGCACCCGGCGGACCACCGCCGGCAGGGTGACGCTCTCGAAGCCCGCGGGCAGATCGATGACCACCGTCACCGGCGACCCGCCCTTGAAGCCGGAGATGATGGCGTTGTTGCCCAGGAGCACCTTGACGCCGGTGTAGCTGAGATCCAGGACGCGCATGGGGATCGCACGCGAGACCAGGGTGGACTGGACCTGCGCGTCGAGGTCCCTCTGGACCGTCCCCTGCACCCGCTCCGGCGGCTCGAGGCGGAAGGCGCCGCGGCGCTGTCCGTAGGTCACCGCGGCCGGATACGCGAGTTCCAGCGTGGGCAGGGCGATGTCGTCGTCCAGCCAGACGTGATCGTGCGCGACCACCGGGCAGTGGCACTGCAGCAGCTTGTCCTGGAGGATGAACACCAGCTCCACCTTCTCGGGCACGTCGGCGGCGTCCTCCAGGGACGTGCGACGGGCGCAGGTCAGCGACAGGCGCTCGCCGTCGGGCTGATAGTTGCGGGCGAGGAAGGTGGCCTGCAGCAGCTCGAGCCGGTCGCCCTCGGTGGGGATCTTGACCTCCACGTCGGCGCCGCTCTCGGCCAGGTGCTGCATGATGCGGCGCACCACCTGGTCCTCGGTGATGGACTCCTCGCCCCGTCCCACCCTGACGTGGCCGCCGCCGATGGCCTGGGTGAGCCAGTCGCAGCTCAGCAGCCGCGGCGCCAGGTCGATCACCAGGTCGAGCCGTCCCTCGGCCACGGCCACCCGGAACAGGAAGTTGCGCGCCCCGTCGCAGACCACGCGGAACTGGTTGTTGTCGTGCACCAGGAAGTCCTGGTCGCCCACCCAGGGCAGGCCGCTGTCGGCCAGCGCGAACTGCACCCGCCGGCAGAAGGCGTCCAGCCCGTCGCCGACGGCATTGGCGGGATCGGAGTCGCCGGCGAGCGCGGTCGCGAAGTGGCTGGCCAGCCGTTCCTCGCAGCCCAGCAGCAGACGCCGGACGGGACCGCCGGGGAAGTGGGCCGCGGCCACCGACTGGAACCGGAACTCCCGGCGGTCCACCTGGACCAGGTCGCAGGCGAGGATCTCGCCGGGGACCGCCGCGATGGCGGCCTCCAGGACGGAGCGACAGATGGCGTGCAGGTGATCGGTCAGGAGCTTGGCCATGCTCGCAGATCCCTCTTCGTCACGGGGTGACGGTGCAGCGCGACCCGCGGGGTGGGTCGACGCGACCTTCTCCAGGGATATCGGCCGTCTCCGGCGGGGATTGAGCGCTAGATGCAGACGCGTGGAGCGTCAGGCCTCCAGGGCCGCCATCACGGCCCCGGCCAGGTCGCCAGGGGTGGCCGCGTCCGCGGTGATCACGCGGCGCCATCCCGCGGCCGTGGCCGCGCGGGCGGTGACCGGGCCGATGCACACCGCCGGCACGCGGGCGTGCAGCCGGTGGCCGGGCAGGCCGCCATCGAGGCCGCGCACGGCCGACGGCGAGGCGAAGGTCACCGCCGCCACCGCGCCCTCGCGGATCGCGGCCGCCGCCTCCGGCGGGGGCGGCACCACCAGCGTACGGTAGACCGTCAGGGCGTCCACGTCCGCCCCCAGGCCGGTCAGCGCCTGCTCCAGCACCGCCGGGGCCCGATCGCCGCGCAGACGCAGGACCCGCGTAGCGGGCGGCAGCTCCACGGTGGCGAAGGCCGCGATCAGGGCCTCGCCGGTGCTGGCGTCGGGCACCAGGTCGGGTGGACGACCGAGATCGGCCAGGGCCGCGGCGGTGCCCGGCCCCACCGCGGCCAGGAGGCATTCCGGCGGCAGGGGCACCAGGCCACGGGCCCGGGCCAGCTCGGCGAGGTGGGTGACGGCATTGGGACTGGTGAAGACCAGCCAGCGGTAACGGTCGAGATCCGGCAGATCGTCGGGCGTGGCCGCGGCCTCGATGCGCAGCACCGGGCAGGCCAGCCCACGCAGGCCATGGGCCGCCAGGGCGGCGGCCAGGGGGGCGGCCTGGGCGGCCGCCCGGGTGATCAGGACGGCGGTGCGGCCAGCCCATCGGCGGGCCGCCCCGCCCGGATCGTGGCCTCGCGGACGGGCGGGCATCTCAGCGCACCGTCTCCTCCACCGGCACCGGGGGTTCGGCGCCGCTGGCGTCGGGGTCGTCCAGCAGGTAGTGGCGGAACCACTCCAGCTCGCGGCTCTGGTAGTCGAGCATGTGGCCGGGGCGGTTGATGCCGTGGCCCTCGTCGGGGTAGAGGACCAGGCGGCTGGGCACGCCGTTGAGCTGCAGGTAGCTGAACATCTCGATGGACTGGCGCGGGTCCACCGGCTCGTCCTCCAGGCCGTGCATGATGAGGGTGGGCGTGCGGATCTGCGCGGCGCGCGAGGCGGGGCTGTGCTCCCACATCAGCTCCAGGTCTCCCGCCCAGGGCTGGTCGTAGCTGTCGATGAAGAGCTGCGGGTTGTTCTGGCCCATGGCCGAGGTGTAGTTCCAGATGCCGGCGATGGACACCGCGCAGGCGAAGCGGTCGGTGCGGCTGACCACCACGTTGGTCATCAGGCCGCCGTAGCTGTAGCCGGTGAAGCCGAGGCGGTCGGGGTCCATGGTGCCGCGCGCGACCAGCTCGTCCACGGCCCGCATGAGATCCTGGAAGTCGTCCGTGCCGAAGTTGCGATGGACGCCGCGCAGGAACTCCTCGCCGTAGGCGGTACCACCTCGCGGGTTGGCGATGAAGACGGCGAACCCCTGGTGCGCCAGCACCTGCCAGGGATAGCGCGTGGTCCAGGCGTTGCCGTAGCGATGGTACGGGCCGCCGTGCATCTCGATGATGCCGGGCAGGGCGTCGCGCTCGTCGGCGCCGGGGGGCAGGAACAGGAAGCCCTCGACCACCACGCCCTCCTCGCCGGGCAGCTGCAGCTTGCGGGCCGGCTGCAGGCCGAAGGCCTCCACGGCATCGTCCACGGTGTCCAGGGGACGGGGGCGGTCGCGGTCGATGGGGCGGGTGTAGAGGGTGCCCGGCAGGTGCAGCGCCGACTCCACGTAGGCCAGGGTCCCGCCGGCGAGCGACCAGCCGTCGAGGTTGCCGTCCAGCCCGGTCACCGGCTCGAGCCGGCGGGTGTTGACGCCCACGCGATAGAGGTCGTGGGTGGTGCCGCGGGAGGCGTCGAGATAGATGGTCTTGCCATCGGCGCTCCAGACCGGCGCGTGGGCGGGTGTCGAACCGGTGCCGCCCAGGGTGTGCTGGGTGTCCGGCGTCAGCACCACCGTCTTGCCGTCGCGCTGATCGTGGACCACCAGGTCCTTGAGGTTCAGGTAGGCGCGGTAGGCGTCCTCGCGGTCGGTGAAGAAGGCCACGTGCCGGCCGGAGGGCGAGAAGGCGGCCAGGGAGGCGTGGCGGTCGGGATCGGAGATGTCGGTCCACTGGCCGCTGGCCACGTCCACCAGGGCCACGCGCTGCTCCTCGTCCACCAGGCTGGAGAACCGCGGATTGTAGGTCACGGCGAGCGTGGCGCCATCGGGGGACCAGGCCACGTGGTGGACATGGTACGGGGGGTCGCTGAGACGGCGCGGCACGCGGTCGTCCCCGGCGACGGTCCGATCGCCGGCCGGAACCAGCCAGAGCTGCGGGTAGGTGGCGGGATCCTCGAGGCGGTCGCGGACGATCCAGTCGGCGCGGTCGTCCTCCTCCTCGGTCACGTCGGCGCCGGGATCCTCGCCGGCGGGGGCGAGCACGGCCAGCCACGTGCCGTCGGGAGACCACCAGAAGGCCCCCACGCCCTCGGCGAAGTCGGTGACCGGGCGAGGCTCGCTGCCGTCCAGGGGGTTGATCCAGACCTGGGCCTCGCCCTCGACGCCACGGCGGAAACTGAGCGCGCCGTCCGGCCGCCAGGCCAGGCCACCGGTGGCCTCGTCCTGCCAGGTGAGCCGCCGGGCCGGCGCGTCACCGGGGCCGGCGAGCCACAGCTCGGTCAGGCGGGCGTCCTCGGCGAGGTCGCGATGGCTGCGGGTCCAGGCCACGCGCTCGCCGTCGGGCGCGACCGTCACCGAGCCGATGGTGGGCACCTGGAGGAAGTCCTCCAGGGTGAAGGAACCGGGGGGATCCTGGGCGGTCGTGGCCGTGGCGAGCACCAGGAACAGGATCAGGGCAGGCAGACGACGGGGCATGACGGGCCTCCGGATGGGGTCGGCAGTCGCGGGACCGCCCAATCAAAACCCATGGCCGGCCCCGGCACAACCCCCGTGGCTCCCGCGGACGGCCGGGCCGCCTTGTCAGTCGCCGCCGCGGCGCCTATCGTCCGTTGATGCCCCCACCAGAGGAGACGCCATGCCCAGGATCACGCTCCGGTCCCTCGCAGCCGCCGCGGCGGTGCCCGGCCTGATCGCCGCGCTGCTGGCCCTCGCCGGCTGCGAGGCGGACGACGGCACCAACGCAGGCACGGTGGCGGTGCCCGTGACCCGCGTGGTCTCGGTGACCCGCACCGAGCCCATGTCCCTGCCGGGCAAGGGCCTGCCCGCGCGGACGGACACGGTGACGCTGTGGCTGGGCCCGGGCATCGCCCGCCGCGACAACG
>JAASSM010000075.1 GCA_021767885.1 bacterium
CGGCGATCCCGCCGAGCCCCTGACCACGGGCGAGGCCGGCCTGCGGCGCTGGCACGCCATCCCGGCCACGCTCCTGCTGGTGGTGGCCGGCTACTTCCTCGACCCGGTGGTCTCGCTCACCGCCGAGGCGAGCCACGCGCCCAAGGGTCTCATCGGCTTCGTGGTCCTGGCGGCGCTCACGAGCTGGCCGGAGTTCCGCTCCTGCCTGACGCTGCTGCGCCGCCGGCGCCCGCTGTCGGCGGTGCTCAACGTGACGGTCAGCAACCTGACCAACCTGTGGCTGGCCGGCGTGGGCGTGGTGGTCTACCTGCTGACCGGCTAGGGCGGGCCCCGGTCAGGGCCCCGCGGTGGCGGCCAGCTCCCGCTCGATGGCGTCGCGCAGCCGCGGATGGTCGGGTGCGGTCCGCGGTCCGAAGCGCGCGATCACCCTCCCCTGCCGGCTCACCAGGTACTTGGTGAAGTTCCAGGTGGGTTCCTCCAGCTCCCCGGTGAGCAGCTCGTAGACCTCGCTCTTCTGATCGCCCTTGACCCTCACCTTCTCGAACAGCGGGAAGGTGACGTCGTAGTTCTCGCTGCAGAACAGCCGGATCTCCTCGGGACTGCCGGGCTCCTGGTTCAGGAAGTCGTTGCTGGGAAAGCCGAGGATCACCAGGCCCTCGTCGCGCAGCTCGCGCCAGAGCGCCTCCAGTCCCTCGTACTGCGGCGTCAGGCCGCACTTGCTGGCGGTGTTGACCACCAGGCCGACCTTGCCGCGGTACTGGCTCAGGGGCGCCGGTTCGCCCTCGAGGGTGCGGACCTCGAGGTCGTAGAGCGAGGCGGTGTTCTCGCCGGCCGCGCGCACCATGCTGGCGGAGAAGGCGCTACGAGCCCAGAGGGCGGCGGCGAGGGCGGCCGCCAGCACGGCGACCACGATGACGGTCCAGATCATCTTCATGGGAACCTCCGGTCCGGTGGCGAGGAGACAAGATAGACCCGGCCGGAGATTCGACGACCCCGCCGTCTCCAGCGCCCGCCGCCCCGTGATCAGCTGGCGGGGCGGCCCGGAGGCGGTCGGCGGCGGCCCGGACCGCGCGCCCTAGCGGCCGGCGCGAAGCTCGGCCTTGAGGATCTTGCCCGACGAGTTGCGGGGCAGGCCGTCGCGGAAGAGCACCGCCCGCGGCACCTTGAACAGCGCCAGGCGCTCACGGCAGTGGCGCAGGATCGCCTCGGCGGTCGGTCCGTCCTGGCCGCCGGTGGTCGGCGCACGGACCACGTGGGCCTCGATGGCCTCGCCGAGGAGCTCGTCCTCCACGCCGATCACGCAGGCCTCCTGCACGCCCGCAAGCTCGGCGATGGTCTCCTCGATCTCCTTGGCGCTGACCCGGTTCGCCCCCACCTTGATGAGGTTCTTGATGCGGTCCACCAGCCAGATATCCCCGTCGGCGTCCTTGCGGCCGAGGTCGCCGGTGTGCAGGCCATCGGCCTTGAGCACCTCGGCCGTGGCCTCGGGATCGTTCCAGTAGCCCTGCATGATGTTCTCGCCCCGGGCCACCAGTTCGCCCACCTCGCCCACGTCGCACTCGCTGCCATCGGGGCGGCGGATGGTGAGCTCGACGCCGGGGATGCCCACGCCGATGGAGCCGTACTTGCGGGGCAGGCGCTCCGGCGGCAGCCAGCTCAGGCGCGCCGACGCCTCGGTCTGGCCGTACATCACGAAGACCGCGATCCGGTCCGGCAGCGCCTCGCGCAGACGCCGCTGCAGGGCCGGGCTCATGGCGCCGCCGGCCTGCGTGACGTAGCGCAGATCCGGCCACGGACGCTCCAGGAAGTCGGTGCGCGCGGCCAGGATCGCGTAGGTGGAGGGCACGCCGGAGAAGCCGGTGACCCGGCTCTCCTGCATCCGGTCCACCACCCGGGCGGGATAGGCGAAGCGGTTGTCCACCACCACGCGGCCACCCACCGCCACGTGGGTCAGCAGCAGGCTGTTGCCGAAGCTGTAGTGGAAGGGCAGGACGCAGAGCACGCTGTCCCGGGCGGTGAGCCGCAGATAGGCGAGGATCTGGCGCGTGTTGGCCACCAGGTTGCGATGGGTCAGCACCACACCCCGCGGTCGGCCCGTGGATCCGCTGGTGGGCAGGATGGCCGCGAGGTCGTCCGGGCCGTGGGTCGTGGCGACGGGAGCCTCGCCGACGGCGGCGAGGTCCGCGTCCGTCAGCAGCGTCGCGTCCCCTGGCAGCGACCACCCGGGATCCGCGCGGTCCACCAGGACCGTCCGCAGGTCCGGACCGGCGCCGGCCAGCAACTCCGGCAGGCCATCGCCGACCACGCCGCCGCTGGTCACCAGGGCGGTGGCACCGGTGTCGGCGAGGATCCCGGCGTTGGTGTGCCGCTTGTTGGCGCTGTTGAGCGCCACGCAGCACGCGCCCGCGGCGAGGATGCCGAAGAAGCCGGCGCAGTAGTCGGCGCCGTTGTCCCGCAGCAGCCCGACGCGGTGGCCAGGGCCGAGGCCCTGCGCTTGCAGGCACCGGGCCACGCGGCGGGCCGCCGCCGCGAGCTCGGCGTAGGTGACGCGCCGCTCCCCATGCTCGATGACGCAGGCGCCCGGTGCGTCCTGCGCCGTGCTCGCCAGCAGGCCATCCACGGTGGCCGGCAGCGATCCGGCTCCTGGTGCCGTCATGCCGCCGCCTGCTTCCGCTCCACGAACGCCACCAGGTTGTCGATGGAGTCGAGGTTCTCGGGCACCAGCTCCTCGTCGGCGATGGACAGGCCGAGATCGCCCTCCAGGAACGCCACCAGCTCCATCACTCCCGTGGAATCGACGATGCCAGAATCCAGCAGGGACTGATCGTCGGCGGCCAGCGGCTCGGCATCGCCGAAGAGGAAGCTCTCGATGATGTAGTCACGGATACGGTTGCGCAGCTCCATGTCACGGACCGGTCCTTTGTCTCGGTTCAGTCAGCGGCGCCACTGCAAGGCTCCGGCCGGCAAGGCCGTGGCCTCGAGGCGCCCCGGATACTCCCGTCCGAACGCGCGGACGAGCATCTGCGTGGTCAGGATCCCGATGAAGGCCATGTTCTCGCGGGCCGCGGTCAGGCGTCCCGACTCCCACTTGCGCACCAGGCTGGCCACCCGCTCGGCCACCCAGAAGCCCGGCCCGGCCACCGCCCCGGGGCCGAGCAGATCGGCCACGATCTCCCGCCCGGCCGGGGTGGCGAAGGAGCTCGCGTCCGGGGCACGGTAGGGCTGCTTGGGCCGCTGGCAGATGGCGGGCGGCAGCAGGTGGGCCACGGCCTCCTTGAGCAACGCCTTCTCCTGCAGCAGCGGCATCCGGGCGGCGGCGGGGATGGAGAACGCCAGCTCGGCCAGCTCGTGGTCCAGGAACGGGAACCGCCCCTCCACCGAGTGCCCCATGAGCATGCGGTCGCCCTGGCTGCAGAGCAGGTAGCCGGACAGCAGGGTGGTGATCTCCAGGTACTGCGCCCGGGCCACCGGCCCCCAGCTGGCGAACGCGGCCGGCAGGTCGGCGACGATCCGCCGGTCCACCTCCCCGTCGCGGACCGCGGCCGAGGCCTCCGGCCGCAGGAAGGTGCGCATCATGCCGGTGTTCTGCCAGCGCGGCCGGTGGCTGAACAGCGGATCGTCCGGCCGGTCGAGATTCTGCCCGTAGAACCGCTCCAGGAACTGCGGCGGCGACTGGTCCAGGTAGGGGTACAGCCGGGTCAACAGGCGCGCCCGGCGCATGGCCCGGGGCTGGCGGGCCCAGAAGGCGCGGACCTTGGCCTCGCGCAGGATGTTGTAGCCGCAGAAGACCTCGTCGGCGCCCTCGCCGGTGAGCACCACCTTCCAGCCCTGCCGCCGGACCAGGCCGGAGAGGGCGTACAGCGGGGCCGGGGCGGTGCGCAGGACCGGCGCCTCGGCGTGCCAGGCCACGTCCGCCATGGCCTGCGCGATGTCCGCGCCGCCCACCTCCACCTCGCTGTGCTCGGAGCCCAGGTGCACCACCATGGCCTGCTGCCACGGCCGTTCGTCATAGGCGTGGTCGGCGAAGCCCACCGAGAAGGTCCGCAGGCGGTCGCCCACCTCGTGCTGGACCAGGGCGGCCGTGGCCGAGCTGTCCAGCCCTCCGGAGAGATAGGCTCCCACCGGCACGTCGGCGCGCAGCCGGATGGAGGCGGCGGCGGCGAGCTTCTCCCCGATTGCGGCGGCCATCGCGGCGCGCTCGGCACGGTCGGGATGGCGGGCGTCCTCCCGGGCGGGCAGGAACCGCGGCTGCCAGTACCGGCGGACCGCCAGGCAGTCTGGCAGGGGCGCGGCGGGAGGCGGGGACGCCGGCCCCGGCCCCGCGCACACCGCGGTGGACGCCGGGGGCAGCTGGGCGATGCCCTGCCAGGGCGTCGCCGGCGGGATGGTGACCCAGTAGGTGAAGACCTCCGCCAGGCGTGCGGGCTCCAGCGCGGTGCGGAATCCGGGCCAGGCGCCCAGGGCCTTGACCTCCGAGGCGAACAGCAGCACCGGCCCCGAGCGCGCGACGAACAGCGGGCGGATGCCGAAGCGGTCGCGGGCCAGGAACAGGCGGCGCTCCCGGGAGTCCCAGACCGCCAGGGCGAACTGCCCGTTGAACCGGTGGACGCACGCCTCGCCCCACTCCTGCCAGGCGTGGACGATGACCTCGGTGTCGCTGGTCGTCCGGAAGACGTGGCCGCGGTGGCGCAGCTCGGCGGTCAGCTCGCGATAGTTGTAGATCTCGCCGTTGAAGACCACCCAGTGCCGGCCGTCCTCGCAGCTCAGCGGCTGCTGGCCGGAGACCAGGTCGATGATGCTCAGCCGCGCATGGCCGAGGAAGCAGGCGGCATCCTGCCAGGCGCCGAACTCGTCGGGGCCGCGGTGGCGCAGCGCGCCCACCATCCGCTCGGCGACGCCCCCGGGCAGCTGGAGATCGCCGTCCAGGGCGACGATGCCGCAGATTCCGCACATGGGTCGGATGTCCTCCCGCCGGGGCGAGCAGCAAGGGAACCGGGATGGGCCCCGCCAAACCCTCATCGGCCCATCTGGCCGGCGGCTTGAGCCCGGCTGCGGGATCCGGTCCCCCGGCCGTGCCGCCTCCGCTGGCCCGGCAGGATAGCAGACCGCGGCGGGATCGGCCAGGGGAGACGCCGGGGCGGGTCCGGGCCGGATCCAGGAAGTCGTTGCCCCGCCCGCCGCGACCGGTTAGGTTCGGGGCGAACGGACGGTCTGGGGCGAGCCGTGGTCGGCCCGCCCCGTGTTCATGTCTACGCCCGAAAGGACCGAGATCATGAGGCATCTCCTCACCGCGTCGCTGCTGCTGGCCAGCCTCGCACTGGCCGCCTGCGGGGGCGGCGACGGCAACGGGAACGATCAGGCTCCGCTCACCGAGCTCGAGCCCGGCGTCCAGCAGATGAGCTACGCCCTGGGCATGGACCTCGCGCGCCAGGTGGGCAACATGCCCGGGGCCGAGGACCACGAGGCCCTGACCAGCGGCCTGCAGGACCAGATGGCCGGCGAGTCCCTCCTGGACGCCATGGCGGCCCGCGACCTGCTCCAGCAGCACGCCGCCGGCGCCGCCGACACCACCGAGGGGTTCTCCGATCCCGACTTCGCCTCGCGCACCGAGCAGCGCAGCTACGCCGTGGGCGTGACCGTGGCCGACTTCGTGACCATGCAGTTCGACACCGTGGACACCCGCGCCCTGCTGCAGGGCCTGCGCGACCAGATGGGCGAGGGCCAGACCCTGGTCGCCCCCGACTCCACCCGCGCGGTGATCACGCGATTCCAGGAGTCGCGGCGTCAGGCCGTGTCCGAGACCAACGTCTCCGAGGGCGAGGCCTTCCTGCAGGAGAACGCCGAGCGTCCCGAGGTCCAGGTCACCGACACGGGTCTGCAGTACATGGTGCTCGAGGAGGGCGATGGCCCCCGGCCCGCGGCCACCGACCGCGTCACCGTGCACTACCGCGGCACGCTGCTCGACGGCACCGAGTTCGACAGCAGCTACGCCCGCGGCGAGCCGGCCACCTTCCCCCTGAACGGCGTGATCGCCGGCTGGACCGAGGGCCTGCAGCTCATGCCGGTGGGCAGCAAGTACCGGTTCTTCATCCCCAGCGAGCTGGCCTATGGTGAGCGTGGCGCCGGCGGGCGGATCGGCCCCAACGCCACCCTGATCTTCGACGTCGAGTTGCTGGAGATCGCCGAGTAGGCCGCCGGCCCGGCTTAGCGGCTATCCTGGAAGACCACGAGAGGCTCCGCCGACCGGCGGAGCCTCTGCGCGTGACGGCCGCGGCCGCCACGCGGGCGGATCCGGCGCAGGGCCAGGGTGACGGCGACCGCCGCGCGGCGCGGGTCAGCGCGCGGCCGCGCAGCCCGCCGCGAACCGCTCGAGCGCCAGCCGCAGCCGCCCGTGGGTGGTGCCGAAGTTCCAGCGCAGGAACCCCGGCGCGCCGAACGGACGCCCGTCCTGCAGGCCGAGCCCATGGGCCTCGAAGTGCGCCGCCGGGTCGGCCAGCACCAGATCCCGCACGTCCAGCCAGGCCAGGTAGGTGGCCTCCACGTGGGTCATGGACACCCCGGCCATGGCGGCCACCGCCTCCTCCAGCCGATCCCGTCCCCGCCGCAGGTGATCCAGCTGCGCGTCCAGCCAGGCGCCGCCGTCGCGGTAGGCCGCCCTGGCGGCCGGATAGCTCAGCGCCGTGGGATGAGGCACGATCATGGCCATGGCCCGCTCGAAGCGGCGGCGCAGGGACGGATCGGGGATGATGGCGTAGCTGCAACCGAGGCCGGCGATGTTGTAGGTCTTGCTCGGCGCCATCAGCGTGACCGTGCGCGCGGCCACCTCCGGCGCCAGGCAGGCCGTGGGCACGTGGGGCCGGTGGTCGAGCAGGAGCTGGTTGTGGATCTCGTCGCTGACGATGACCAGGTCCTCGCGGGCGCATGCGTCCGCGAGCTGCTCGAGTTCCGCGCGCTCCCAGATGCGTCCGCAGGGGTTGTGGGGCGAGCAGAGCAGGTACACGCGCGTCCGCTCGTCGCAGGCGGCGTGGAAGGCCTCCCAGTCGAACTCCCAGCGCTCCGGCCCCCGCATCAGCGGCGCGGTCTGCGCCAGGCGTTCGGTGGCTCGCGGTGCGGTGAGGAAGGGCGGATAGATGGGCACGGAGGTGAGCACGCCCTCCCCCGGGCCGGCGAAGGCGCGGCAGCACACCGCGATGCCGCTGACCAGACCCGGCAGCCAGATCAGCCAGTCGGGCTC
>JAASSM010000076.1 GCA_021767885.1 bacterium
GAAGGTGGGCAATCTCTACATGAAGCTCGGCCGTGACGCCGAGGGCCGCGGGTTCCTGGCCGAGGTCCTGGATGATCCCGGCACGCCCACCGAGGTGGTCTACAACTACGCCGTCAGCCTGCTGCGCGAGAAGAAGTTCTCCGCCGCCACGCCGGCCCTGCGGCGCGTCACCCGGGAGGCGCCGCAGTTCGTGGGCGGCTGGCAGGCCCTGGCCTCCGCCTACCGCGGTCGCGGGCAGTACGCCCGCGCGGTGGAGGCCTACCAGGAGGCCCTGGCGATCCAGCCCGATCCCACCCTGGCCTACAACCTGGGCGTCACCGCCGGCCAGGCCGACATGTGGGACACCGCCATCGCGGCCTACGACCAGGTCCTGGAGCTGGCCCCGGGCTCCCAGGAGGCGGCCTACAACCGTGCCGTGGCCTTCATGCGGGCGGGCCGGCTGGAGGAGGCCGCCGGGGCCTTCGCCGCCTACCGCGAGGCCGATCCCGACAGCTACAAGGCCGCCCTCAATCACGGCGTGACGCTGTACCGGCTGGGCCGCCACGAGGAAGCGGTGGACGTCTACAACTACGTGCTCGAGCTCCAGGAGACGGCCGAGGCGTGGGACAACCTGGGCCTGGCCTACCAGGAGCTGGGGGAGAAGAAGAAGGCCCAGGCCTGCTTCAAGGAGGCCGAGACCATGCGTGGCGGCGGGTCGTGATGGCCGGCTGGACCATGCTGCTGATCCTGACCCTCGCGGGCGGCAGCCTGCCCTCCGGGGCGGTGGCCGGCGCGGCCGCCTCCGCCGACCGGCTGCCCGACCACCCCTCGCAGCTGACGCCCCTGACCGCGGCCAGGGAGTTCCCGCGGTGCACGCCCGAGGAGCTCGCCGCCGCCGGTTACCCGGACCCCCTGCACGCGTTCGCCTGGCCCGGTTACGAGCCGCCCGTCGACGCCTCCGGCCAGACCTACGGTCCCCGGTCGCTGGTGCGTGGCCAGCAGGTGCTGCCGCGGGAGGGCCTGGAGATCGGCCCCGATCGCATCGCCTACCGCGGCGTGGTGATGACGTTCGCTCCGGGCTACCAGGACTGGCAGATGCTGCCCATGATCGAGATGCTGGACTGGGCCCGCCGTGACGTGGCCATGCTCCTGGGGCACGACCGTCCCGACACCCTGCGCGTGATCAATCCCGACAACCTGGACCACTATCGCGAGCTGACCGGCCATGGCTTCCACCGCCTCCACCACTGGCGGGCCGACGCGGTGGTGATCGAGCCCGGACCCATCCTGCTGGCGCGGGGGCTGGCCGCCCACGCGGCGCGCGAGCTGGTCACCCGCTGGCTGGTGGACGACCTCGCCGGCGGCCACGCCCTGCCCGCCTGGCTGGTGCGGGGCCTGGCCTGGTACCTGGCCGAGGACGGCACCCACTTCCTGAACTACCTCTTCATGTACCGCGAGCGCATGCCCGTGGTCCTGGGCCCCACCGACACCGAGGCGGTCCTGGCTGCCGCGCCCCACCCCGATCCGGAGACCGACAAGGTGCAGTTCCGCATGGCGGGTTACTCGGCCTTCCTCATGGTCTGGGAGCTGGTGGAGCACCGCGGCGGCCTGGCGCCGGTCCGCGCCTTCCTGCAGCGGGTGGGCGCCGGCGAGGATCCCGACGCGGTCAGCCAGGAACTCTGGGGCCACGGACTGGCGGAACTGGCCAGGGAACTGGACGCCACGTCCCGCCCCGAGCCCGTGGGCGCGGCCGTCGATCCGCGCACGCCGCATCGTCCGCCGGCCCGCTGACCGGTCCCACCGACCGGCTTGCCGCCGTCGCGGCGGTGTACTATAAACACAGGCGCCCCCGGACCGGCTCCGGGGGCGCCGCGTGTCGCACCGGGAGCCGGCGCCCGGCCCGCCCCCGAACCCCGCTTCGCCAGGAGAACCAGCGTCCATGAGCCAGAACCCCGTCCGCGTCCGCTTCGCCCCCAGCCCCACCGGCTTCCTGCACGTCGGCGGCGCCCGCACGGCGCTGTTCAACTGGCTGTACGCGCGCAGCCAGGGCGGGACGTTCGTGCTGCGCATCGAGGACACCGACCAGCAGCGCAGCACCGAGGAGTCGCTGGCCGCCATCCTCGAGGGCATGACGTGGCTGGGCCTGGACTGGGACGAGGGGCCCCGCAAGGGTGGGCCCTGTGGCCCCTACCTGCAGAGCGAACGCCTGGAGATCTACCGCGGCGCCCTCGAGGAACTGAAGGCGAAGGGCCAGGTCTACCGCTGCTTCTGCAGCGAGGAGGACCTGGACCGCCGCAAGGCCGAGGTCGAGGCCGCCGGCGGCACCTGGGAAGGGTACGATGGGCACTGCCGGCGGCTGAGCGCCGGGGAGGCGGAGACGCGGGCGGCAGCGGGCCGGCCGTTCGCCTGGCGCCTGGGCACGCCCCACGAGGGCAGCACGTTCTGGTACGACGTGGTGGTGGGCAAGCGCGAGTTCCAGAACAGCGTCCTGGCCGACCGCGTGGTCTTCAAGGCCGACGGCTTCCCCACCTACAACTTCGCCGTGGTGGTGGACGATCATCACATGGGCATGACCCACGTCCTGCGCGGGGACGACCACGTCTCCAACACGCCGTTCCAGCTCCTGATCTACCAGGCCCTCGGCTGGCAGCCCCCCAAGTTCGGCCACCTGCCCATGATCCTCGGGCCCGACCGCAAGCGGCTCAGCAAGCGCCATGGCGCGGTGTCGGTGGCGGAATTCGCCAGCCAGGGGATCATCCCGCCCGCCATGATGAACTACCTGGCGCTGCTGGGCTGGTCCATCGGCGCCGGCGGCGACGAGGTGCTCACGCCGCAGGCGCTGATCAAGAAGTTCTCGCTCAAGAAGGTCAACAGCAGCCCCGCGGCCTTCGATTACGAGAAGCTCGAGCACATCAACGCCCAGCACCTCAAGCGCATGGACCGCGACCAGCGCCGCGCGCTGACCCTGCCCATCCTGGCGGAGCACGGCTGGACGTACGATCCCGCCTGGCAGGTCCCCGGCGTGGCGGGCCACGAGGCCTACGTCGACCGCCTGCTGGCGCTGCTGGGCGGCCGCTTCTCCAGCCTGCTGCGCCTGCCCGAGCAGCTGGGCTTCTTCTTCACCGAGGACTTCGCCACCGATCCCGACGCCTGGGCCGAGCACGTGGCGGCCGCGCCGGGACCCGAACGCCTCGCGCTGCTGGCCGGGGCCCTCGAGACGGACCTGCCGGCGGACGCGCCCGCGGCGGCCGACGCCTACGAGGACGTGGTGCGCCAGGCCGCCGAGGCAAGCGGCCTGAAGGCCGGCGACCTGATCCACCCCGCCCGCGTGGCCCTCACCGGGCAGACGCGCAGCGCGGGGATCTTCGACGTGATGGAGCTGCTGGGACGACCGCGGGTGATCCATCGCCTGCGGCGCGCGGCGCGGGGGTGATGCGTGGGCGGACGGCGGCGGCCAGCGACGGCCGCCGGCGGCCCGCCCTCGCCGGCGCCCCCGGACAGGTGGGCACGTGAGGCGTTTCTGGGGCATCCTCGGCCGCTACGCGCTGGTCTGGCTGGTCTACCTGCTGGCTCTCCTGCTGGCGACCAGCCTGTTCGGCGGCCTGTACATCGATACCTCGTCGCCCCGCTGGTGGCTGGTGGTGCTCCTGGTGCCGGTGGAGTTCGCCGTCCTGGTGATCCTGCTGCGCCCCTTGCTGCTGTTCCTGACCCTGCCGCTCAACGCCCTGACCCTGGGCCTGCCCTCGCTGCTGTTCAACGCCCTGATCCTCAAGTGGACGGCCGACTGGAACGCCGCCCTGGTGATCAACAGCTACCACGACGCCGTGCTCGGCGTCCTGGTCATGACGGCGGTGGCCACGGCGGTGATCGGCTGGCTGGGCCTGGACGAGGCCTACCCCTTCTTCCAGACCATGCTCTACCGCCTGGGCCGCCAGTGGGGCGGTACGCCGCCCCATGGCGCGGAGCGCGGCCTGATGATCCTGCAGATCGACGGCCTGTCGACCCGGGCGCTCATCGCCGCCATCCAGCGGGGGCGGGTGCCCACGTTCTCCGGCCTGCTGGCCCGGGGCTCGCACCGCCTGCACCGCTGGCACAGCGGCCTGCCCTCCAACACGCCCGCCGTGCAGGCGGGCATGCTCTACGGCGACCGCGAGGACGTGGCCGGCTACCGCTGGTTCGACCGCGCCGAGCAGCGCTTCAAGGTGGTCAGCAGCCCCGGCACGGCTCGCGAGCTGGAGGAGCGGGTCACCGGCGCGGAGCGGCCGCCGTTGCTGGCGGCCGGGTCGTGCATCAGCTCGCTGCTGTCCGGCGGTGCGCGCAAGCGGCTGCTGACGGTGAGCGCCCTGTCGGAGCTGCGTCACCGTCACATCCGCCCCGAGGAGCAGGCCGACGTCAACCTCTTCTACCTGAGCCCCTACGCCTACACCAAGGCCGTGCTCGCGGGGTCCTGGGACTGGCTCGCGGGCCTGGTCCTGGGCACCCTGGGCCTGCTGCGACGGAAGCGGCCACGGCTGCGCGGCCACGTGATCAAGCTGGCCCAGGGGCAGGTCACCAACGCGGTGCTGCGGCAGGCCAGCTTCTTCTGGCTGCGCCAGGACGTGGTGCGGGGCACGCCCGTGATCTACAGCAACTTCGTGGGCTACGACGACGTCGCCCACTACACCGGCCCCTCCGATTACGAGGCCCAGATCGTCCTGGCGGCCTTCGACCGCAACCTGCGCAAGCTCCTGCGCTTCGCCCGCCGGCATGGCGCCCTGCGCTACGATCTGGTGATCCTCAGCGACCACGGACAGTCGGCCTCCCTGCCCTTCCGCCTGCTGTACGGCCAGACGCTGGGGCAGCTCGTGGCCGACCTCGCCGGACAGGCCGTGGTGCAGGGGGCGTCGGCAGGCGACGCGGCCTACCTGGACGCCATGCTCAAGGAGATGGCGCCGGGACGCGCGCGCCACGGCTGGGCCGTGCGGCGGGGCGAGCGGACGCTCACGCGGATCCGCGACCGGCGTGGCAGCGGACAGGACCAGGAGCAGCGCAGCGACCGGTCCGAACCGGCCGGCCGAGCGGTCCACCTGCCCCCGGACGAGGGCGAGGCGCTGTCCGCGGCGGTGGCCGCCCACGAGGACGGCGAGGCGGCGCCCGCGACCCCCGAGCTGGCGGTCTGCGTCTCCGGCTGCCTGGCCCACCTCTACGTCAAGGGCGAGCCGGAGCCGCTGTGCCTGGAGCAGGTGCGCGAGCGGCTGCCGGGCCTGGTGGAGGCCCTGACCGGCCATCCCGGCATCGGGCTGGTGGGGGCGCGGCTGGCCGACGGAGGCGCCGTGCTGCTGGGCGATGGCGGCCTGCGCGACCTGCGGAGCGGCGAGGTGGCGGGCGAGGACCCGCTGGCTGCCTACGGAGACCCCCACCGCTGGGCCCCGGAGTGGCTGCGGCTGCTGCAGGGGGCGTCCAGCGGGGACCTCCTGATCAACGGCACCTGGCTGGCCGACCAGAAGAAGGTGGTGGTGTTCGAGGAGCAGACCAGCAGCCACGGCGGCCTGGGCGGCCCCCAGACCGAGCCGTTCCTGCTGGTCCCCCGGCACTGGCGGACCGCCGCGGCCGACCTGGCGTCTCCGGAGGCCCTCTACGGCCATCTGAGCCGTCATCTGCCCTCTGCGGCCCGGTCAGAAAACTCCCATTAAGGGCTTGCACCCTCCGGGGGCGGTTCCTATATTCGGCGGCACGATTGCCCGGTCGTTCAATGGTAGGACAGCTGACTCTGGATCAGTCGATGGGGGTTCGAATCCTCCCCGGGCAACCATGGTAGCTTGTGCCCCGTTCGTCTAGTGGTCTAGGACGCTGGCCTCTCACGCCGGAAACACGGGTTCGAGTCCCGTACGGGGTACCACTCGCAGGAGGCTTCCGGATCACCGGGAGCCTCCTGTTTTTTCGTGTGATCTCCGGCGGCGTCGTCCGGCCACCGCGGGCGGGGCGGGCGCCGCGGCCGTGGAGGTGCTCGTGAGCATGGCGAACCGGGTGGCGCTGCTGTTCGTCGACGGCCTGGGCTGGGGCCCGGCGGATCCGGACACGAATCCCTGCTGGACCTACGGCGGCGCCCTGCTGCGCTGGCCCGCGCGTGACGGCCAGGAGCCGGGCGAGCCGGTGGCCGTGGCCCGTGGTGGTTGGGCGGTGCCGCTGGACGCGTGCCTGGGCGTCGACGGTCTGCCCCAGAGCGCCACCGGCCAGACCACGCTGCTGACCGGCGTGAACGCCCAGGCAGTCCAGGGGCATCACCTCTCGGGATTCCCGGGCCCCACGCTGCGGCCGCTGCTGCTGGAGCGCTCCGTATTGCGGCAGGTGCGGGAGCGGGGGCTGCGGCCGGTGTTCTTCAACACCTACCGCTCCCCGTTCTTCCGGCTATCGCGGGAGCGGAAGCTGCGCATGTCGGCCACCACCATCGCCAACCTGGCGGCCGGCCTGCCCTTCTTCGACGTGCCGGACATGACGGCCGGACGCTCGCTCTACCAGGACTTCACCGGTGACGAGCTGCGAGAACTGGGCTTCGAGGCGCCGCAGCTCACGCCGGCCGAGGCCGGGGCCATCCTGGCGCGCAACCTGCCCGATTACGACTTCCTGCTCTACGAGTACTTCCTGACCGACAAGGCGGGCCATCGGGGCGACCGGGCCGCCGTGGAGGAGCAGCTGCAGCGCGTGGACGGCTTCCTGGCCGCGGTCCTGTCCTGCCGGCCGGCCGACGCCCTGGTGCTGCTGTGCTCGGACCACGGCAACGTGGAGGACGCCACGGTCAACACCCACACGCGGCTGCCGGTGCCGCTGGCGGCCTGGGGGCCGGGGGCGCGCGAGTTCGTGACCGGGCGGACGCGGCTGGACCAGGTGACGCCGGCCATCGTGGACCTGCTGGCCGCCGGGCGCTGATCCGGCCGCCCGCGGCGGCGGCGTCCGGCTACGGACGCCGGCCCTCCAGGTAGAAGACCTCGAACACCTTCTCGTGGAAGATGGGGCCGTGGCCGAAGTAGCCGTCCTCGCCGAACAGCTCGCCGTGGTCGCTCATGATCATCAGGTGGGTGCTGGCGGGGCAGCGCTCGAGGAAGCGGCCCACCACGCCGTCGAGATGCTCCACGCAGGCGACCTGCTTGTCGTAGAAGGCGCGGAACTGCTCCGGCGAGAAGAAGCGGTCCTCGCGGCGCTCCTCGAGGTACTGGCCGGGGTTCTTGAGGAACTCGTCCAGGGACTTGAAGACGCCGTGGAC
>JAASSM010000077.1 GCA_021767885.1 bacterium
CACGCTCCGGTCGCCGCGTCAACCGACCCGGGTCCCGTCTGCACCACGGCGGGACGGTCGCCACCGCCAACTCGCCCTTGAAACCGCGCCCGCGATGGCCGATTTTCGGGACGACGCCGCCAGCGCCCGGGGCGGCGAGCGTCCCCGCGACCCCCGCGATCATCCCGTCCTGCAGGAGTGCCGCCATGACCGGTTCCAGCATCGACCTCGCCACCCGTTATCTCGGCCTGCCGGTGCCCAGCCCGGTGGTGGCCGCCTCCAGCAGCCTCACCGACTCGGTGGAGGGCGTGCGCGCGTGCGCCGAGGCCGGCGCCGGCGCGGTGGTGCTCAAGTCGCTCTTCGAGGAGCAGATCGCCGCGGAGGTGAAGCAGGAGGTGGCGGCGTCGGAGATGCCGAACTGGCACACCGAGGCGGCCGAGTACATCAGCGCCTACGGCACCGAGAACGCCGTGGGCGAGTATCTGCGCCTGATCGAGGCCTCGCGCAAGGCCGTCCAGATCCCGGTGATCCCGTCGATCCACTGCGTCTCCTCGCAGAACTGGCCGGCCTATGCCCGTCGCATGGAGAGCGCGGGGGCCGACGCCATCGAGCTGAACGTCTTCGTCTCGCCGGTGGACCCGCGGCTGGGCGCGCGCCAGATCGAGGACATCTACCGCGAGGTGCTCGCGGCGGTGAAGACGCAGGTCTCCATCCCGGTGGCGCTGAAGGTGGGGTCGTTCTTCACCAGCCTGTCGGAGACCCTGGGCGACCTCGACCGCCGCGGCGCCGACGGCCTGGTGCTCTTCAACCGCTTCTATCCCGCGGACATCGACATCGAGCGGCTGCAGGTGGTGGCCGGGCCCGCGTTCTCCGCCCCCGAGGAGATGCACCTGACCCTGCGTGCGGTGGCCCAGCTCGCCGGGCGCCTGGATTGCGACGTGGCCGCCAGCACCGGCAATCACGACGGCGCGGCGGTGATCAAGCAGCTGCTGGCCGGCGCCCAGGTGGTGCAGGTGGCCTCCACCCTGTACCACAACGGCGTCGACCAGCTGCGCGTGATCAACGACGCGATCCGGGCCTGGATGGAGCGCCGGGAGCTGAAGAGCGTGGACGCCTTCCGCGGCCGCATGAACCACGACGCCTGGCCGGGCGGCTCCGCCTACGACCGCGTCCAGTTCATGAAGCGCAGCGTCGAGGCGACCTGACGCGCCAGCCACCCATGATGCCACCGCCGCGCACGCCCCACGGACCGTCCCCCTCCCGCCAGCAGTTGCTGACGTGGCACGACGCCGCGCGCGATCTCGCCCGCACCGGCGGCCTGGCCACGCGCCGCTGGTTCGGCGATCGCGAGCTGACCGTGGAGCGCAAGGCGGACGCCTCGCCGGTCACGGTGGCCGACCGGCACGCCGAGACGGTGATGCGCGAGGCCATCGCTGCGCGCTTCCCCGACCACCGCGTGGTGGGCGAGGAACATGGCGGCGAGGTGTGCGGCCAGGGCTGCGAGTGGGTGCTCGATCCCATCGACGGCACGCGCAGCTTCGTGCGGGGGGTGCCGCTCTACACCACGCTGGTGGCGCTGCTGGTCGACGGCGCGCCGGTGGTGGGCGTGATCTTCGCCCCGGCCACCGGCGAGCTGGTGAGCGCGGCGCGGGGCTGCGGGGCCCGGGACGAGCAGGGCCGGCCGGTGCGGGTCTCCGGCGTCACGGACCTGGGCCGCGCCTGGGCGCTGACCACCGACCCGGCGGAGCTCCATCGTCGCCAGCGCGGCCTGAGCGACGGCCTGCTCGCCGGCTGCGCGGGCCTGCGCACCTGGGCCGACGGCTACGGATACCTGCTGCTGGCGCGGGGCGATGCGGACGTGATGATCGATCCGCAGATGAGTCCCTGGGACATCGCGCCCCTGGGCGTGGTGATCGGGGAGGCCGGCGGGACGCTCACCGACCTGGACGGTCGCTCCGATCACCTGGGAGCCAGCTGCCTGGCCGCGGCCACCCCGCAGCTGCACGCCGCGGTGCTCGCGCTGCGGGGCTGAGGCCGCGGGGCTGAGGCCGCGGGGTGGGGCGTGGTGATCCTGGCGCCGGGTCGCGGGGTCAGCCGGGCAGGGGATGCTCGGCATCGTGGCCCACGATGCACACCTTGTTGCGGCCGGCCGCCTTGGCCGCGTAGAGCCCCTCGTCCGCCAGCTTGAGCATCTCGGTCAGGCTCTCCACGTGATCGCTGGAGCCGGCCACGCCCACGCTCACGGTCACCGAGCCGGAGAACTCGGGCGTGACGATGTGGTTCTCGGCCACCGCGCGGCGGAGCCGGTCGGCGAGCTGCTCGGCCAGCGTCAGGTCCGCGCCCGGGCAGATGGCCACGAACTCCTCGCCGCCGAAGCGGCAGATGTCGTCGCTGCTGCGCAGGCAGGCCTGCAGGGCGCGGGCGGTGTGCTGCAGGACCACGTCGCCGGCGTCGTGGCCGTAGGTGTCGTTCACGCGCTTGAAGTGATCGATGTCCGCGAGCATGCACACCACGGTGCTCCCGTGGCGGCGGGCCCGCTGCCACTCCTTGTCCAGACGCTCCATGGCGTAGCGGCGATTGGGCAGGCCGGTGAGCTGGTCGTGCAGGGCGAGGTGGGTGAGCTTGCGGTTGGCCACGCTCAGCTGGGCGGCGAAGGCACGGATGGCCTCCTGGTCCCGGGCCGCGCGCTCCTGCAGGCGGATCACCCGGGCCGCGGCGCGCAGCCGGGCCACCAGGACGGCGTGGTTGATGGGCTTGGGGATGTAGTCGTCGGCGCCGGCGGCGAGGGCGGTCACCAGATCCTCGCTCTGGTCGTTGCTGGTCATCATCATCACGTAGACGTGGCTGGCGCTCTCCGCCCGCCGCAGCGCACGGCAGAGCTCCAGGCCGTCCAGCCGGGGCATCATCCAGTCCGAGATGATCACGTGGGGGTTCCAGCGCAGGGCCCGGGCCAGGCCGTCCTCGCCGTCGACGGCCGTCTGGACGTGATGGCCCTCCCTGGCCAGCCGGGAGGTGACGATCTTGCGGTCCAGCGGGGAGTCGTCCACCACCAGGACCCGCAGGGGCTCCTCGGGGGCGGCGTGCGGGGTGGCGAACGCGGCGAGGGCGTGATCGAGGTCGGCGCCCTCGTCGCCGGCGGTGTCGGCGAGGGGAACGGGGGCGGCGTCGTGGCGCGTGGACAGCTCGGCGAGTGTGGGCAGGTCCTCGGTGATGATGTCCAGGACCTGCCCCATGCGGGCCCACTCGGCCAGGGCGGTGTCCACGGCGCGGCCCACCTGCTCGCGGGGGAATCCCAGCTCGGCGGCCAGGTCCAGGAGGGCCGCGGCCAGGGGGGCGCGCGAGGACTCGCAGGCCACGCAGACCTCGGCCATGGCGGCGGCGGTGGCCAGCACGCGGTCCAGCGATGGCGCCCCGGCGTCGGGGGCGGCGGCGAGCGCGCCCTGGGCGGTGACGGCCTGCCGGTACTCCGCCGGCAGGCTCCAGTGTGACATGAGCGCGACGGTGACCTGGTCGTGATCGAGGAACAGGGTCTCCTGCTCGAGGGTGCGCAGGGCCGCGGCATCCACCCCGTCCCACCGGGCGAGGAGGGTGCCGTAGCTGCGCGGGTGCACGCTGGCCAGGGCCAGCGAGCCGATCCGGGCGAGCAGGCCGCAGGTGAAGGCCTCCTCCGGCAGGACCTCGCGGACCAGGCCGGCCAGGGACTGCGCGCCCACGGCCACGGCCAGCGAGCGCGACCAGAAGCCGTTGTAGTCGAACTGCGGACAGGGTCCGCTCCGCGCGCTGGCCAGCAGGGAGAACGTCAGGGCCACCTGCCGCAGGGTGCGCATGCCCAGGCGGACCACGGCCTCGCCCACGGTGCGCACCTCGCGGTTGCCGCTCAGCAGGGAGGAATTCGCGTACTGGAGCACCCGGCCAGCCAGGGCGGGATCGGCGGAGAGCACCTGCTGCAGCTCGTCGAGGGAGGCGTCGGCATCGCGGGTCAGCTCCAGGATGCGCAGGGCGACGCCGGACGGCGAGGGCAGCCGGTCCGAGGAGAGGACCTCGTCCAGGGGCGTGTGCTGATGGTCGACCACGTCGTCACTCCGGTGGCAAGCGGCCATGGTCGTGCGGACGGCGAGGGGCGAGATCCGTCGCGCGACCGGGCGCCGCGATCATGTCCCGGAGATCGGCCACCGGGCGCCGGACTTGATGCCGCGGTGCGCCGGGGATGTTAAATCTCTGTCATTTTACGACTCATTTGCTCCTTTTCAATTCATCACGAATCCTCGACAATCCGGGATCATCGCCTTTCCCATGCCCAGGAGGTTCTCCCGATGATGCGACGCTGGTTCTCGACCCTGGCCATCCTCGCCTGCGCGGCCATCCTGGTGGTTCCGGTGCCCGGCGCGGCCAAGGAGCGCCTGGCCTTCTCCGGCGGTCCGGAGGGCGGCACCTTCCAGTACTTCTCCAACGGGATGGCCATCCGGCTGTCCCGCAACATCGACGGCCTCGAGGTCTCCAACATGGCCTCGGCCGGCAGCCTGGAGAACCTGCGCCGCGTCGACTCCGGCGAGGCGGACTTCGGGATCTGCTACTCCGGCGACACCTACCTCGGGCGCAACGGGCGCCTGACCAAGGACACGAACACCTACACCGACGTCCACGCCCTGGCCTACCTCTACGGCGCGCCGGCCCACCTGATCGTCCTGGCCGGCAGCGGCATCGAGTCCGTGGACGACCTCGCCGGCAAGCGCGTGGCCGTCGGTGGCGCCGGCTCCGGCGCCGCGGGCGCGGCCCAGCGGTACTTCACCAGCCTCGGGCTCTGGGACAGGATGAAGGTGGAGTTCCTCGGCTACAGCAAGGCCGCGTCCGCGCTGGGCGACGGTCTGATCGATGCCTTCTGGGTGTTCGCCGGCTTCCCCAACTCCTCGGTGATCCAGGCGGCCGCCAGCAACGACATCCGGATCCTCGACGTGGTGTCCGCCGCCGATCAGGCGGGGTTCTTCGACGACTACCCCTTCTACACCCGCGTCACCATCCCGGCCGGCACCTACAGCGGCATCGATTACGACGTGGACTCCTTCCAGGACTCGGCCCTGTGGGTGGCCGGCTCTCACGTGCCGGCGGCGCGGGTGGAGCAGGTCCTGGCGGAGATCTTCTCGCCCGAGGGCCTGGCCTACATGGTCAAGGTCAAGAGCACGGCCAAGGCCATGTCCGTCGACCACGCCCTCAGCGGGATCGTCACGCCCCTGCACGCGGGCGCGGAGGCCTTCTGGAGCCAGCACGGCCTGGCCCTCACCGCGGCCCACAAGCAGCGCTGACCGCGTCGCGTTCGCCAGCCTGACCGGGAGCGGGCGTCGTCCCGCCCGCTCCACACCCCCCGGGAGCGACCATGGCCGATCGACCGGATCCCGACGTGCCTGCCGGCAGCGACCGCAAGAAGCTCGAGCAGATCATCGAGAAGGACAGCAAGTCCACGCGCACGCCTCGCGGCCTCTGGCACCTCGTGATCTCCGTCCTCGCGGCGGCCATGGTGCTCTTCTATCTCTACACCGCCGGCATCGCCTCGGTGGCCACCCAGTTCCACCGGGGCGTGTACGTCCTGATCACCTTCGTGCTCATCTTCCTGCTCTACCCGGTGGGCAGGACCTGGGTCCGGTATCCCCTCGGCGTCTTCATCGGGGCGGTGGTGACCAGTGCCGTGGCGGCCTGGTCGTTCTATCCCAGCGCCGGAGCCTTCCACGGGCGGGTGACGGCCGTGGGCGAGGCGTGGGCCGGCCAGGGCGTCGGTGCCGGCCTGAGCGCGGCCCTGGGCCTGTGGTGGCTGGCCCTCGGCGCGGTGGCCGTGGCGGTGGCGCTGGTCTACCTCGACCGCTGGGTGCGGCGGCGCTGGCCCGAGTATCCGAGCTTCTCGGACCTGCTGCTGGCTGTCACCTCGGTGGCGGTGGTGGGTTACTGGATCCTGGAGTTCGAGAACCTCAACTACCGCGCCGGCGCCGAGACCGAGCTGGATGCGCTGGTCAGCGTGGTGGGCATCGTCCTGAGCCTGGAGGTGTGCCGCCGTGTGCTCGGCTGGTCGATGACCGTGATCGGCCTGTTCATGCTGGCCTACGCGTACTTCGGCCCCCACTTCCCCGACGTGATCGCCCACCGGGGTTTCGGGGTCGAGCGCCTGGCCACCGCGCTCTACCTGACCACCAACGGCGTCTTCGGCGTGATGGCCAACGTGCTGGCCACCTACGTGATCCTCTTCATCTTCTTCGGCGCCTTCCTGCACAAGTCCGGCGCCGGCAAGTTCTTCATCGACCTGCCCATGGCGCTGGCCGGCAAGTCCACGGGCGGGCCGGCCAAGGTGGCGGTGATGGCCTCGGCGCTCTTCGGCTCGGTCTCCGGTTCGGCCATCGCCAACACCGTCTCCACCGGCGCCTTCACCATCCCGCTCATGAAGCGCGCCGGGTTCCGTCCCCACGTGGCCGGCGCCATCGAGCCCTCGGCCTCCATCGGCGGCATGTTCATGCCGCCGATCATGGGGGCGGGCGGCTTCCTCATGGCCGAGCTCACCGAGATGCCCTATGCCCACATCATGCTCATCGCCATCGGGCCGGCCCTGCTCTACTTCTTCTCGGTGTTCTGCATGATCCACTTCGAGGCCAAGAAGCACCGCATCGAGGGCATCCAGGATTCCGGCCTCCCGCACTGGACGGTGGTGCTGCGGAAGCAGTGGTTCTACTCGCTGCCGCTGGTGATCATCACCGTGCTGATGATCATGGGCAAGTCTCCGGGGTACAGCGCCTTCTGGGCCACGCTCTCCTGCGTGGCCATCAGCTGGGTGCGGCCCGACACCCGCATGGGTCCGCGGGCGATCTGGGAGGCCATCCAGACCGGCGCGCGCAACACGCTGATCATCGGGGCCACGCTGGGCGTGATCGGCATCATCGTGGGCACCATCTCGCTCACCGGCATCGGCCTGAAGTTCAGCGACATCATCATCTCCCTGGCGGGGGGGCACCTGCTGCCGGCCATCCTGCTGGTGGCGCTGGCCTCGCTGGTGCTGGGCATGGGCGTGCCGGTGACCGCCGCCTACCTGATCACCGCGGTGCTGGCGGTGCCGCCGCTGACGGAGATGGGCGTGGTGCTGATCGCCGCCCACATGATCGTCTACTGGTTCAGCCAGGACTCCAACATCACCCCGCCGGTGTGCGTGGCGGCCTACGCAGGGGCGGCCATCGCCGGGGCCGATCCCTGGCGCACGGGCTG
>JAASSM010000078.1 GCA_021767885.1 bacterium
ACCAGGTAGACGCCCATGGCCAGGCTGATGGAGACCCCCTTGCCGCTGCGGCTGGTGGTCACTGCCATGGGGATGCCCAGCAGGGTGAAGACCAGGCAGGCGAAGGGGATGGCCAGCTTCTTGTGGAACTCCACCAGGTACTTGTTGGCCTTGCGCACCTGGGAGGCCGCGATGGTGGCCTGGGCACGGGCCTGGCTGGCGCCGTGCTCCAGCTTGCGCGTGGTGGCCAGCATCATGGTGCGCCGCTCGGCGGTGTTGGCCGGCTCCTGACGCAGGGCCACCTGGCGCGAATCGGGATCCAGCAGGCGGTACTGCCACTGGACCACGTCGGCCACCGTGTTGGCCACGTGCTGCCGGGCGTCCTCGCGGCGCTCGAACTGCTGGCGGGCCGCCTGGCGCAGGTCGGTGAGGTTCATCTCGCGGTCGCCGCGGGCGCGGCGCTCGGACTGCTCGATGTCCCGCTCCATGTCCTCGAGGCGGATGTCGTGCTGGCCGAAGCGGATCACCTGGTACTTGTCCGGATGGTCGGGGTCGGGGACCTCGTGGATCTCGCCGTCGTGCAGCTCGAGGATCATGGCGTTGGTGGCCCGGTCCGGCAGGATCCGGCCCCAGGCGGCGGTGGTCACCCGCGGGCTCACCTCCCGGGCCTGCTCCTTCTCGATGATCTGCACGTCGGTGATGCGGCCGGTGAGGTCGTCCTTGCTGGCCACGTAGATGGTCATCTCCTCGGTGAGGTCGGTGAACATCTGCGGGCGGATCTCCAGCATGGGGCGGGAGCGCTTGATGTCGTAGAGCAGGCCCACCAGGGTGTGGTTGGACTCGGGGTAGACGTAGTGATTGAACGCGGTCAATCCGCCGCCGATGAGGGCGGCGCCGAGGAGCAGGGGACGCAGCACCGACCACAGGCTGACGCCGCTGGCCTTCAGGGCCGTAATTTCATTGTCGGCAGCGAGTTGACCCACGGACATCAGGACCGCCACGAGCACCGACATTGGAACGGATAATGCAAGCGTGTACCCGAGGCTCAGGACCAGGACCTTGGTGGCCACCACGAACGGCACGCCCTTGCTGACGAACATGTCCACGTAGCGGAACAGGACGTCGATCATCAGCAGGAACGTGATGGTGAACAGCCCGAAGAAGAAGGGCCCCACCGCCGCTCGCAACAAGTGCCTGTCCAGTAAGCGCATCCGCGGATCCTGTTCTGGTTCGTCCCGGGCTCTCCGACTAGACTGCGGGTCGGCCGTCTCGCCGGCTGCGGCTCCGTCCCGAGGTGGTTCGGCCGCCGGGGGCCGGCCGCCGGTCCGGCGTGCCGGGCGCCGGCGGGGCGTCCTGCCGTGGGGGCAGGCCGACCACTGGATGGGACGGAACCCCGGGCCCACGTCCGCCAGGGCGGGCCCAATGGTAATGGATCGACGAGGAGTGTCGAGGGTTGACCACGCGCCCGAGGCCGACCAGCCCCGCCCGCCGACCCCCGGCCCATCCGGGGGCGCCGGTGCGTGGCCGGGCGGCGCGGCCGGACCGGGCACGGGGGCGAGCCGCGCGGCACCTGATGGTCCTGGTCCTCACGCTGCTCGTCCTGCCGGCCGCTCCCCTCGACGCGCAGGACGCCGACGCCGGCGCCGACCCCGGCGACGGCGCCGCGGCCGGGATGGCGGCACCGATCACGCGCGAGCAGGGCCTGATCCTCGTGGGCATGGATCCGCTCCTGGCCGCCACCGAGGATCCCCGCCTGCTCGGACCGCGGCGTCTGGCCTGGCGCCAGCGGCTCCTGGACCAGGGGATCGACCCGGTCACCGATCGCGAGGGGCCGACGCTGCGGTCGGTCTTCAAGCGGCATCTGCTGCAGCGCATCAACATCGACCTCGAGCGGGAAGAGGAGCAGGTCGAGACCAACGGGTTCGCCGGCCTGTACACCCGGATCCGATACCCCGATTGGTTCTTCCTGTTCCCGACGGCCCGGACCCTGCCCGGCGGCTTCGCGTACTATCCGCCCCGCCCGGTGGATGATCCGGTGGTCGATCTCTTCGTCGACGATCCCGCCGTGGCCTTCGAGCGCGACTGGGCCCTGCGCACCGAGACCAGCCGCCTGCGCGACCTGGACGTCGCCGGTGGGGGCCGCCGCGCCCGCGGCGAGGACGGTCTGATCAACCTGACCATCCCCATCAAGCTGCCGCGCACCCTCGAGGCCATCATCGGCCGGGGCGACAAGACCAACATCAAGATCACCGGCCGCGAGCACATCGCCATCCGGGGCGAGACCACGCGCAGCAACCAGTTCACGCCCACCGAGCGCGTCAGCAGCCAGAGCTGGTTCCCGGACCTGGACATGGAGCAGCAGCTCCAGGTGAACCTCACCGGGCAGATCGGCGAGAAGATCTTCATCGAGGTGGATCACAACAGCGAGGCCATCGGCCCGGAGGCCACCAAGATCAAGCTGGAGTACCGGGGCGACGAGGACGAGATCATCCAGAGCATCGAGACCGGCGACGTGGGCCTGACCCTGCCCGGCGGCCAGCTCCTGGGCTACCAGGGCAACAAGCAGGGCCTGTTCGGCGTGAAGGTGACCGGCCAGTTCGGCCCGGCGGACTTCACGGTGGTGGCGTCGAAGCAGAAGGCCGAGTCGGATTCCAAGAGCTTCAACAGCAAGGGCGGCGAGGTCACCGAGCACGTGATCCCCTCCTGGAGCTACCTGAACAACCGCTTCTTCCGGCTGGACCTGCCGCCGCTGCCGCAGGACCAGCACGAGATCTTCGGCTACGCCACGCCCGACGACCCCGGCCGCGACAGCGCCGCCGAGTACGGCGGCAACCAGCGCATCGACCCCACGTCGGTGCGCATCTACCGCAAGCTCGGGTCGGTGCCGCCACAGACCGACGACGTCCAGTACGTGGCCGCCACCATCGACCCCACGGGCGTCTGGGACCCTGCCCACCTCGCGCCCCTCTCGGTGGACGACTACGAGTACGGCCTGGTCTGGCGCCCGCTGCCGGTGTCGTTCCTGCGCGACGTGGACGACAACATCATCGCCGTGGACCTGGGCACCGAGATGCAGGACGCCGACATCCTGGCGGTGACCTACGACGTGGTCGACCGCAACACCGGCGATCTGCTCTGGCGCGTGGGCGAGGATCCCAACAATCCGGACGCGGAGCGGGGCCTGCTCATCGGCGAGCAGGCCTATTACCGCATGAAGCTGCTCAAGCCCGCCCAGCCGGAGCCCTTCACCTTCCAGTACGTCCTGCGCAACATCTACCCGCTGGGCGGCACCAACATCGATCCCGAGAGCTTCGAGCTGCGCATCGAGACCACCACCGTGCAGGACAATCCCGACCAGCACGGCACCCAGGGCCTGCGCTACCTGCGGCTGTTCGGCCTGGACAGCGAGAACCCCCAGGGCGAACCCCAGCCCGACGGCGTGGTGGACAAGCACATCCCCGAGCTCATCGATCTCGACCGCGGCCTGCTCAAGTTCCCCTTCGATTTCCCCGAGCCCTTCGCCTCGGACGAGGACACCTACCGCGAGTACGCCGGTCTGCCGCCGGGCGACGCCCAGTGGGAGTGGGACGGCACCCTGCTGGCGGATGATCGGACGCCGGAGATCTACGATCCGGAGACCCTGCCCAGCGACTACGACCGGTTCGGCACCTTCCGCCTGGTGGCCGTCCACGCCGCCGCCAGCAGCGTGATCAACCTCGGCGCCTCCAACATCGAGGAGGGCTCGGAGACCGTCACCCTGGACGGGCGCACCCTGGTGCGGGACGTGGACTACACCATCGACTACCTCTTCGGCACCGTGGAGCTGAAGGGCGAGGCGGCGGGTCAGCTCCAGCCCGACAGCAACATCCAGGTCAACTACCAGTACGCGCCCTTCTTCGGCGGTGGCCAGAGCAGCCTGCTGGGCCTGAACCTGGGCTACGACCTGGGCCGCGACAGCAAGCTCTCGACCACCTGGCTCTACCAGTCCAAGAGCATCGTTGGCAACAAGGCCAAGCTGGGAGAGGAGCCCAGCCGCACCCTGGTGGGCAACCTGAACCTCAACCACACCATCCGCTCGGACCTGCTGACGGACTTCGGCAACCTCTTCGCCCTCAAGGACCGCGAGACCCCCAGCACGCTGGAGTTCCGTGGCGAGGCCGCCATCTCCATCCCCAATCCCAACACCCGGGACAAGGCCTACCTCGAGGACTTCGAGGGCGCCGCCAGCACCGACGTGGTCACCCTCGGCCGCCTGGGCTGGTACCGCGCCAGCCGGCCCATCGATCCCGAGACCCGCCTGCTCCGCGAGGCGGGCGAGCGGCTCAGCGACGTGCGCTGGTACACCCCGGAGACCCGTGTGCTGCGCCGCTGGCTCAACCCCGAGCTGCAGGGCCAGGAGCGCGACGAGACCCAGCAGGCCATCACCGTCTACCTGCGCCAGGACGGGGGCTGGACCCAGGACAGCTGGGGCGGCCTGATGCGCGGCCTCAGCCGCACGGGCCTGGACCTGAGCAAGTCCCAGTTCCTGGAGATCTGGATCAACGACGGCGAGCGCGATCCGGCCACGCGCCGCGGCAAGGTGCACATCGACTTCGGCACCATCAGCGAGGACTTCGTCTGGCCGCGGGACGAGCAGACCGGCGAGCTGGAGTTCGGCACCGAGCAGCGCGAGGACATCAACTTCGACGGCATCTTCAACGTGGCCACCGAGGACGTGGGCCTGGACGCCCTGGTGGACGGCGAGGGCAACGTGATCCGCGAGGGGGCCGCCTACTCCGCCGAGCGCACCATCGACGGCCAGCCGGGCCCCTATCCGGCCATCAACAACACCGCCGGCAACAACTACGAGGACACCGAGGACCTCAACGGCGACAGCCAGTTCAACACGCGCAACAGCTACTACTCGGTGACCATCGACCTGGCCGAGACCGAGCCCCTGGTGGACGTGGCGGTGGACTATCCGGACGCCGAGGTCCAGAACACCGCCTGGCGCAAGTACCGCATCCGGCTGAGCGACGAGTTCCTCGAGGCCATCGACGACGGCGGCGCCCCGAACATCGCCGCGGTCAAGCACCTGCGCATCTGGTACGAGGACGCGGAGGCCAGCGCGCCCGAGGACCTGACGCTCCAGCTCTCCGAGCTCACCTTCCTGGGCAGCCGCTGGGAGCGGGAGGGCATCCGCAAGGTGACCACCGAGCAGATCCTCTCCGGTCCCGACCTGGGCCCGGACGAGGGCTTCTACATCGGCGAGGTGAACAACAAGGACAACCCCGACTACGAGCCGCCGTTCCCCGTGCGCTCGGAGAACGACATCCCCGAGAAGGAGACGTCGCTGGTCCTGGACTTCACCAACCTCGGGCCCGGCCACATGCTGCGCACCGGCAAGCAGGTCTCCGCCGCCGGCGACGACTACACCCGTTACAACACCCTGACCTGGTGGTGGCACTGCCTGGACGCCGACGTGGCCGACCTGGACGTCTTCTACCGCCTGGGCGCCGACTCCACCAACTACTACGAGATCGGCCTGAAGTTCGCCGAGACCCCCGAGCGCCGCGGCTGGCGCCACGTGAGCCTGGACATCGCCGAGCTGACCAACGTCAAGAACAACGTGCCGGGGGACGATGGCATCATCCGCGGCGAGATCGCCGACACCGAGGACGGGCAGATCTACCAGGTGAAGATCCGGGGCCGGCCCGACCTGCGCCGCGTCACGCGCTACTACCTCGGCCTGGCCAACAACACCCGCCGCCCCATCAGCGGCCAGTTCTGGGTCAACGACATCATCCTGCTCGGCGCCAAGCGGGAGATCGGCCTGGCCGAGAGCGCCGGCGCACGCCTGAACCTGGCCGACGTCCTGAAGGTGGACGTGGACTGGAACCGCCGCGACGCGGAGTTCCACGGCCTGAACGAGGAACAGGGGCAGGGGGCGGTGACCCAGGAGTGGAACCTGTCCACCAACTTCCGGGTGGACGACTTCCTGCCCATGTTCGGGTTCCAGCTCCCGGTGAGTCTCAGCCGGCAGCAGCGCACCAGCCGGCCGCGGTACGAGATCAACAGCGACGTGGAGATCCTGGACGAGGACCGGCGCAACCGCTTCAGCACGGTGGAGGATCGCGAGAGCTTCTCCGTCCGCCTGAGCCGACGCCAGAGCCGGGCGGCCATCCCGCGCTACCTCCTCGATCCCTGGAACGTGTCGCTCTCCGGCAGCCAGACCAGCCGGAGCACTCCCACCGAGAACGCCGACCAGACCTCCCTGCAGGGGTCGGTGAACTACAACCTGCAGCTGCAGGGCGATCCCGACCTGGGCGACGTGCCGGTGATCGGCCTGATCCCGGTGGTCGGGGACATCACGCTGCTGCCGCGCCGGATCGAGGGCTCGGCCAGCTTCACCTCCACCGAGCGCAACACCGTGCGCAAGGACCTCGACGGCACCGAGTACCCGGCCACCGAGCAGCGGACCCGGCCCGGCACGCTCACCGGCGGGCTGGAGTACCGGCCCTTCAACTGGGTGACCGCCAACTTCAGCAACCGCTCCGAGCGCGACCTCCTGCGCCGCCAGGAGTGGAACGGCATCAACGTCGGCGAGGAGAACCGGTACTCCCAGGACCTGACCCTCACCTTCGCGCCGCCCAAGGCCACCGAGCTGCCCCAGTCCGCGGCCTACGCCCCGCTGCGCTGGGGGGTGCGGGCGCTGAACACCATGCGCACCTCGCTCACGTTCCAGGGATCGTACGTCAACGACCACGGCCCGGGCATCCGCCAGCAGGGCGATCCCGAGGACGTGCGCAACGTCAGCAGCGGCAACGACTGGCAGTTCCGCGGCCAGGTGCCCCTGGGCGACGTGTTCGAGGACCTGGTCCCCGAGCCCCGCCGCACCGGCGGCGCCCAGGACGCGCTGCAGCAGGAGGTCCAGCTCATCCGCCGCGAGGCCCTGGCCGACACCACGTTGCAGTTCCGTCCCGAGCGCGTCGACCGCTACGACGAGCTGACCCTGGACGAGCAGCGCGAGGCGGAGCAGGAGTGGTACCGGGAGCGCGCGCTGGACCGCATGCGGGAGGAGGGGCGCGAGCCGGATTCCGGTGGCGGGGTGGGCCCGCGGCAGCTGGTGGAGCCGATCTTCGGCGTGCTGCGCGGCTTCGACCCCATCTCGGTGAGCCTGACCCGCAGCCACACCAGCGGGTTCGGCCGCCTGCGGGGCCAGGACCTGCCGCTGAG
>JAASSM010000079.1 GCA_021767885.1 bacterium
GGCCGGCGCGGTAGCGCTGCCGGGCCAGTTCGAGGGAGCGGCGGGCCTCGCGCACCGAGGCGGCGAGGGCGGCCTCGCGCGCGGCCTGGTGGCGCTCGGCAGCCAGGGCGTTCTCCACCTCGGCGAAGGCGCCCAGGACGGCCTGGCGGTACGTCGCCACGGCCTGCTCGGCGCGGGCCTCGGCGGCGCGGACCTGGGCCTCGGTCGCCCCGCGGTTGATCAGCGGCATCACCAGGTTGCCGGTGAGCGACCAGACGTCGTTGCCGGACTCGAGGACCTGATCGAGCTCCGGGCCGGTGTAGCCGGCGCTGCCGGTCAGGGAGATGGTGGGGTAGAGCCGGGCCTTGGCCACTCCCACGTTGGCCACCGCGGCGTGCAGGCCGGCCTCGGCGGCGACCAGATCGGGCCGGCGTTCGAGCAACGCCGAGGGCAGTCCCGCCGGCACCGCGGGGAGCGGGTCGGGCATGGACAGGGCGCGCAGACGCGCGTCGTCCAGGTGGGCGAGCTGGCCGGCGGGGTAGTCCCCGAGCAGGATCTCCAGCCGGCGCACGGCCTCGGCCAGCTGGCGCCGCAGCTCGGGGATGGTCGCCTCGGTGTTCAGCAGGTTCTGCCGCGAGAGGCGCAGGTCCAGGGCGGGGGCCACCCCGCGCACGTAGCGGTCCTGCACCGTCTGCAGCGTCTGCTCGTAGGTGGCGCGGGTGCGCAGGGCCAGGCCCAGCTGGCACTGCAGCTCGCGGACCTGCAACCAGGTGCGCACCACGTCCGCCACCAGGGTCTGGACCACCACGCGGCGGTTCATGTGGCTCTGCAGGAGGCTGGCGCGGGCGGCTTCCTCGGCCCGCGAGAGGCGTCCCCACAGATCCAGCTCGTAACGGGTGGAGAGGCTGGCCTCGAACTGGGTGCGGTAGAAGCTGCCGCGGCCGCCGAAGGCCTGCAGGCTGCTCTTGGCCCGGTTGGCGGTGCCGCCCACCTCGATGGCCGGCCAGCGGTCGGCGCGCGCGCCACCCGCCGCGGCGCGCGCCTCCAGCACCCGGGCCGTGGCGGCGGCCAGATCCTGGTTGCCCTGCAGGGCGCGGACGACCAGGGCGTCGAGGGTGCTGTCGGCGAAGGCCGTCCACCAGCGCGGAGCGGCCAGGAGCGTGTCGGCGGCGTCCGGGGTCGCGCCGTCCACGCGGGAGGACGCCGGTGCGGCGACGTAGGTCTCCGGGACCTCGGTGGTCAGCTCCGGTCGCACGTGATCGGGGCCCACCGTGCAGCCGCCCAGCAGCAGGGCCGTGGCCATCGCGATGGTGAGGCGAAGCGTGGTCTCGGTCACGTCGGATCCTCCAGGGAGGGGGCGGCCAGGGTGCCGGCGGCGGCCGCCATGGCGCGGATGCCGGCCACCGAGAAGCGGGTGATGTGATCCACCGCGGCGGCGATGTAGGTGTCCACGTCCTCGGCGAGCGGCGGGAAGACGGTCCGGAAGGCGCCGGCCGCGGGCTCGCACTCCGGCAGGTCGTGGGCCTTGTGCCAGCGCATGGTGAAGTGGACGAGCTGGCCGTGCAGGCTGCCGGCGATCCAGGGTGCGAGGTCCGGCGGGATGCCCGGGACGTGCCGCAGCGTCAGCTCCGTCATCTCCGCCCACATGGGCGTGAGGATCTCCTGGAGGATCCGGGCGCCCTCCGGACTGCCGTGGTGCATCTCGCGCACGAGCAGCTTGACGAAGTTCCCACCCGCCGGGGTCTTCAGCGTGTCCTCGAAATGGATGCGGTAGAACGCGGCGACCACGTCCTCGAGCCCGGCTCCGGGAGGGGCGGCGGCCCGGCGGATGGCGGCGAGGTAGCGCTCCCGCTTGCCCGTGGCCACCCGGCGCAGGACCTCGTGGTAGAGGCTCTGCTTGCCATGGAAGTGGTAGTTCACCGCCGCGACGTTGACCGCCGCCGCGGCCGCGATGTCGCGGATCGAGACGGCGGCGAAGCCGCGGCAGGCGAAGAGCGGCTCGGCGGCGTCGAGCAGGCGGGCGCGCGTGTCGCGGGGGGCGGCGCTGTCGGTCTGCGGGGTCCGTGGCATGGTCGGTTCCAACCAAACGAACGTTTGAAACAACTGTACTGATCGCCCAATCAAACCGAAGACGGGCGATGCGCAAGGAGAAGATCGGGGCGTGATCGCGGTCAGGTGGGAACGGACGGGGTCTCGCCGGGCGGGGACGGCCGCTTTCCGACCGTGGCGGCGCGGGCGATGCGTCGCAGCATGCCGGCGAAGACGAACTGGTGCACCGGCCACAGCGCGTACCAGTACATCAGGCCCAGGAGACCGCGGGGGTCGAAGATGGCGGTCTGGCGGATGCGGCTGCCACCGGCCTCGGGCCGGACCTCGAACTGCAGCCAGGCGCGCCCCGGCAGGCGCATCTCCGCCCGCAGGCGCAGGAGCCGGTCCGGCTCGTGATCGCGGACGCGCCAGAAGTCCAGCGGGTCGCCCACCGCCAGCTGCTCGCCATCGCGCCGGCCCCGGCGCATGCCAGGTCCACCGGCCAGCTTGTCCAGCGCGCCGCGCAGACGCCACAACCAGGTCCCGTAGTACCAGCCCACCTCGCCCCCGATCCTCCGGATGGGCGCGAACGCCCCGACCGGGGGCACCGCCACGACCACCTCGCGGGAGTCCACCAGGCGGGACCCGAACCGCACGCCACCATACCGGGGCGGCGCCTGGCTGCTGGACAGCGCGTCGCACCAGCGGGTGGCGGCGAGGCGCTGGTCCTCGCGCTCGATGGCCCGCCGGATGGCCTCCCGCACGCCGCGCGGCCGGATGGGGAAGAGGTCCAGGGCCCGGGGATCGGTGACCACCGTGTCGTGCCGGATGCTGCCCACGAGCTTGGCGCCCACGCGCGCCTGTAGCGGGGTGACCAGCCCCAGCCAGTAGGAACTGAGCCGCGGCGAGAGCAGCGGGACCGACAGCAGGCGCCGGCGCAGGCCGCGCTGCTCGGCGAAGATGCGCATCAGCTCGCTGTAGGTGACCTGGTCCGGTCCGCCGATCTCCACCACCTCCGACCGCTCCTGCGGCCGGTCCAGGGATGCCCGCAGGTAGGCGATCACGTCCTCGATGGCGATGGGCTGGGCGCGGCGCCGGGTCCAGCTCGGCGTGATCATCACCGGCAGCTTCTGGACCAGGGCGCGGATCATCTCGAAGCTCAGGCTGCCCGAGCCGATGATGATCGACGCGCGGAACTCGAGGGTGGGCGGGCCCTCCTCGCGCAGGATGGCGCCCACGTCGCGGCGGCTGGCCAGATGGGCCGACAGTTCTCCTGGCGGCACCAGGCCGCCCAGGTAGATCACCTGGCGGACGCCGGCGGCGCGGGCGGCGGCGGCGAAGTTCCGGGCGCCCCGCAGCTCGTCGGCGACGAAGTCGCGGCCGCCGGCCAGGGCATGCACCAGGTAGTACGCGGTCTCGATCCCCTGCAGGGCCGGGCCGAGGCTGCCGGCGTCCAGCACGTCGCCCTGGACCACCTCGAGATCCGGTCCCGGCTCGGCGCGCAGGTTGTCCGGCCGGCGGACCAGGCAGCGGACGGCCAGACCGTCGCGGCGGAGGGTGGCGAGCAGACGGCCGCCCACGTAACCGGTGGCTCCGGTCAGCAGGATGCGGGGCGCGGGATCTCGAGGTTCGTTCGTCATGTCTCCTGATGGCTGCTGCCAATGTACGGCAATGGCACCGGGCCGCCACGACGGACGCGGCCTGGCCGTGGTCAGCGATTCCGGCTTGTCGGCCGGGACGCGCATCGGGCATGATCCGCTCCATGAACCGCGTGCCATGCCCACCACGCATCCCCGTGTGCGTCGCGCTCGGCATCCTGGTGCTCCTCGGTGCCGGGCCCTCGCCCATGCTCGCGAGCGACGCCAACGTGCCGGCCGCCCCGCGACCCCGCGTGGGCCTGGCCCTCGGCGGCGGCGGGGCGCGGGGCGCCGCCCACGTGGGCGTCCTGCGCGTGCTCGAGGAGCACGGCGTGGTGGTGGACTACGTGGCGGGAACCAGCATGGGCTCGGTGGTGGGCGCGCTCTACAGCCTCGGCCTGACCCCCGACGACATCGAGCGGGAGCTCCTGCAGGTGGACTGGGAGGGCCTGTTCAGCGACCGGCTCCCCCGCTCGGCGCGCACCATGCGCCGCAAGGCGGACGACCGCCAGGTGTTCCTGCCGCTGGAGTTCGGCCTCGAGGGCCTGGGACTGACCACCCCGCGCGCGCTGGTCGCGGGCCAGAAGTTCGCCTTCGCCTTCACGGTCCCCGGCCTGATCACCGCCGGCCACCGGACCTTCGACGAACTGCCCATCCCCTACCGTTCCGTGGCCACCGACCTGGCCACCGGCGAGGCCGTGGTCCTCGGTCGCGGCAACCTGATCCGGGCGGTGCGGGCGTCCATGTCCATCCCGGGGGTGTTCCCGCCGGTGGAGATCGAGGGACGCGTGCTGGTGGACGGGTATCTCGCGAGCAACGTCCCGGTGGACGTGGTCCGGGACATGGGGGCGGACGTGGTCATCGCCGTGAGCGTCGATCGGGCCCTGGAGGGCCTCGACAGCGACGCCCTCGACACCATGATGGGCCTGCAGGAGCAGGCGGCGCGGATCCGCGGTCAGCTGGCCATCGCGCCGGAGCTGGCCCGGGCCGACGTGGTCATCCGGCCGGACGTGAGCCGCTGGGTGGGCAGCGAGTACCACCGCCTCGCCGAGATCATGCCGGCGGGCGAGGTGGCCGCGCGCGAGCAGATCCAGTCCCTGCGCCGGTGGTCACGGCCGACGGCGGAGTTCGTGGCCTGGCGCGCCCGCCTGGTGTCCCATCCCCAGCCCATCCCGGTGATCGAGGCGGTGGAGCTGGAGAACCGCAGTCGCGTCGCCGACCAGGCCATCACCGCGCGGCTGGACGTGCCCCTGCACCGCCCCCTGGACCGGGACCGCCTGCTCCGGAGCCTGGAGGAGATCCACGAGCTGGGTCTGCTCGAGCTCGTGGACTTCGACATCGTCGCGCGCGACACCACCACCCTGCTGCGCGTCCTGGCCCACGAGAAACCCTATGCGCCCTGGCTGGTGAACCTGGGCGGATCCTTCCGCATGCAGTATGCGGGCATCAGCGACGTCCAGTTCCAGATCCGCGTCAACCGCCGGGAGATCAACCGTCTGGGGGCGGAGTGGCGCACCGATCTCGCCGTGGGGACCGACTTCGGCCTGGTCACCGAGTTCTACCAGCCGCTGCACACGGCACGGCAGTGGTTCGTCGCGCCGCGCGCCTATTTCGCGCGACAGGTGGACGGACTCTTCCTGGAGAACCTGCGTGTCGGGGAGTTCGGCGTCCGGCGGGCCGGCGGTGCGGTCCTGCTGGGCCGCAGCTTCGGCCGCTGGCTCGAATTGCGGGGCGGGGCGCGGGCCGAGCACGTCGAGACCTCCTGGGTGAGCGGCCTGTTGCCGCTTCCGGAACGGGGCGTCGGCGCGGTGGGCCTGCAGTCCCGGTTGCTGGTCGACACCCTGGACGACCACCGCGTCCCGCGCCGCGGCGCGCTGGCACGCGTGAGCTACCGATCCGCCGAGGGCTGGCTCGGCTCGGAGTTGCGGTACGAGCGCCTCCGCGCCGACCTGCAACTGGCCTGGAGCACGGCTGACGGGGACGACCTCTGGCACCTCGTGCTCGGGGCCGGCACGGATCTGGACTCGCTGCTGCCGTTCCACGAGCAGTTCTTCCTCGGCGGGTTGCGGGCGCTGCCGGGCTACGCGCCAGGGCGGCTGCGCGGCCAGGTCTTCGCCCTCGGGGGCGTGGGCTGGCTGCACCGGTTGCGCGGTAGCCGCCTCGAGTTCCTGGGGCCGACGCGGCTCGGACTCTGGCTGGATGCGGGCAACACCTGGTTCGAACAGGATCTGGTGAGCGCGAGGGACCTGCGCGTCTGCGGCGCGGTGAGCCTGCTGCTGGAGACGGCGCTCGGTCCGCTCCATCTCGGCTATGGCCGGGCGGACGACGGCAACGACACCTTCCATCTCGAGTTCGGCGTCCACCTCGCGACGCCGGCCGACTGACACGGTGACGGGCCACCCGCCGGGGGTGGCCCGTCGGCGCCAGCCGGCCAGGTGATCGGCCGCCGCGGTGGCCGCGGAGATGGCCGCCGCGGCGCCTTCACGGCACCGTCGCGTTAGCTGCCCGCCATGATGGCCGGCAGGTCCTCCTCCACGGTGCCGATGCCCTTGATGTCGAAGCTCTCCACCAGCACCTTCGCCACGCCCGGCGACAGGAAGGCCGGCAGGGTGGGCCCGAGGCGGATGCCCTTGACGCCCAGGTGCAGCAGGGCGAGCAGGACGGTGACCGCCTTCTGCTCGTACCAGCCGATGTCGAAGCTGATGGGCAGATCGTTCACCGATTCCGCACCGAACACCTCGGTGAGCCTGAGGGCGATCACGGCCAGGGAGTAGCAGTCGTTGCACTGGCCGGCGTCGAGCACCCGGGGAATGCCGCCGATCTCGCCGAGGTCCAGCTTGTTGTAGCGGAACTTGGCGCAGCCGGCGGTGAGGATCACCGCGTCCTGCGGCAGGGCCCCGGCCAGATCGGTGAAGTACTGGCGCTCCCGGTGGTGGCCGTCGCAGCCGGCCATGACCACGAACCGCTTGATGGCCCCGCTCTGGACCGCCGCGACCACCTGGTCGGCCACGGCCAGCACCTGGTCGTGGGCGAAGCCGCAGGTGACCGTCCCGGACTCGATCTGCGTGGGCGCCGGGCAGGTCTGCGCCTGCGCGATGACGGCGGAGAAGTCCTTGCGGCCATCCTGCGGGCGGTCGCCGATGTGGCCCAGCCCGGGCCAGCCCACCAGACCGGTGGTCCAGATGCGGTCGCGGTAGCTGTCGCGCGGCTTCTGGATGCAGTTGGTGGTCATGACGATGGGGCCGCCGAAGGCCTCGAATTCCCCCTGCTGCTGGTACCAGGCGCCCCCGTAGTTGCCCACGAGGTTGTCGTATTGCTTGAAGAAGGGGTAGGCGTGGGCGGGCAGCATCTCGCCGTGGGTGTAGACGTCCACGCCGGTCCCGCGGGTCTGCTCGAGCAGGTCCTCGAGGTCGCGCAGGTCGTGGCCCGAGATGAGGATGCCCGGGCGCTCGCGCGGCTCGATGCTCACGGTGGTGGCCTCCGGCTTGCCGTAGCGGGCGCCATGGGCGCCGTCCAGGCGTGCCATCACCGCGACTGCCACCTCGCCC
>JAASSM010000080.1 GCA_021767885.1 bacterium
AGGTCGCCGAATCCGAGGTCGCGGGCGATGAGGTCGGCCTCCCGGCGGCGGAGAGTGGCGCGGCGGACGGCGCCGAGCGAGCCCACCGGCACGACGTGGATGGGCAGGCCGGTGGAGATGATCTCGCAGGGCAGGCCGGTGATGGCCAGGTCGCTCTCCTCCAGGCCCAGCGCCCGGGCCACCTTGCCCCGGTGGTAGTATTCCCCGAGGAACGAGGGCGCGTCCTGGGCCAGGCTGTAGATGGGGCCGCGATCGCTCGGCCGGGTGGAGACCATGTAGTGGCCGGCGTCCAGATCCCAGACGAACGGCGCGCCGCGATCGGCGGGCGCACGGCGCTCGAGCACGTCGAGAGCGAACGCCGCGCCGAGCATGGAATGGCCGGCGAAGGGGATCTCCACCTGCGGCGTGAAGACCCGCAGGCCGGCGTGGGTCTGACCCGGACGGACGTTGCAGAGCACGAACGCCGTCTCGCCCGGTCCCATCTCCTGGGCGAGCTGCTGCATGGCCTCGGTGGGCAGGCTGCTGGCATCCGGGAAGACGGTCAGCCGGCTGCCGCCGAAGGGCCGATCGGAGAACACATCGACGAGCAGGAACTCGAGCTGGGTCACGCTGGGCCACCTCTGTCCGGCCGGGACGGTACAACGGCGACGGCGCGGATTCCGCCGCGCGTCGACGGTAGCATAGAGGCTGTCCGCCCCCAAGACAACAGCGGGTTGCCGGCGTCCGGGACGGCGCCCGTCACGCGAGGATCACGGTGGCCACGGCGTAGTCCTTCTCGTGGCTGAGGCTGACCAGGGCGCGACCGGCACCGGCCCTGGCCAGCGCCGCGGCGGCCGCGCCGTGCAGGCGCAGGCCGGGCACGCCGTCGTCGCCCCGGGTGACCTCGACATCGCGATACGGGACCCCCGTGGCGTGGGGTCCGAGCGCCTTGACGAAGGCTTCCTTGGCCGCCCAGCGGGCGGCCAGGGCCGCGGCCGCCGCCGGCCCGGTCCGCGAGAGGACGGCCTGCTCGCCCGGGCGATACACCCGGTCCAGGAAGCGCGGCCCGTGCCGGGCCACGAGGTCGGCGATGCGGGCGACCCGCACCACGTCCGTTCCCAGGCCCACCACGGTCATGGCCGCTCCTCGGTGCTGGGCCGCCCCGCGTCGGGCGGGACCGGCCCGGACTCAGTAGGCGCCCTTGCGCTCGATCACTGCCGGCAGGGTGCGCAGCAGGATCCCCAGCTCGTACCGGAGCGAGCGCTGGCGGACGTACTCGCGATCCAGCGCCATCCACTCCTCGAAATCCACCTGGCTGCGGCCCGACACTTGCCAAAGGCACGTCAGTCCCGGCCGGGCCACCAGTCGCAGCGCCTGCTCCGGGGTGTATTCCGCCACCTCGGCCGGGATCTGGGGCCGCGGCCCGACGATGGACATGTCTCCCCGCAGGATGTTCCAGAGCTGGGGGAACTCGTCCAGGCTGCTGCGCCGCAGGAACCGGCCCACACGGGTGATGCGCGGGTCGTCCTTGATCTTGAAGGCCGCGCCCTGGAACTCGTTGAGATGCGCCAGCTCCTGCTTGCGGGCCTCGGCGTCGGTGCCCATGGACCGGAACTTGTAGCAGCGGAAGAGCCGCCCCCGCCGACCGACGCGATCCTGGGCGAAGAGCACCGGCCCCGGGGTCTCGAGCTTGATCATCACCACGATGAGCGGCAGCAGCGGGACCAGCAACAGCAGCCCGCCGAGCGCGCCGACCACGTCGATGGCTCGCTTGATCACGCGGTAGCCACGCCCCTCTGGCCGGTCGTAGCCGGCGGCCACCGGTGCGATGAAGGCGTCGAATCCGCCCCGGTCGCCGAAGGCGTTCTCGCGGCTCATGCGCCCCGTCCCCTCACCGGTTCGCCTCGTCCGGCCCGCCGCCCGCCGGCGGCGCGTCGCCGTCGCCGGCGGGAGCCGGCGCATCCGTCCGCCGCCACAGATCCAGGGCCACGCCCGGCCCCTCGTGGATGCGCTCCAGCCGCCCGGCCCGGGCGAGCGCGGACGGCAGCCGCTGCCCGGGATCCAGGTACCACGAGCGGGCCCAGACCACCCAGGCCTCCTCGAGGCCGCCGAGCTGGCGCGCGACCAGGGCGTCGGCCATGGCGGCGTCGCGCAGGGTGGCCTCGTCCCAGCACCCGAGCACCGGTCCGGTGGCCAGCCCCTGCTGCTCGCGATGATAGCGGACCACCGGGCCCACCGCCGGCGCGAGGATCGGCCGGGCCGGTCCGCCCGCGGCGGCCATGGCGACCATCGCCCCGCGCACGTCCGCCTTGGCGTACCGGGGGTCGGCATGCAGATTCACCAGGGAGGCGGCGAACAGCAGGGCCACGGCCCCGCCGATGAACAGCCGCGGTCGTGGCCCCACGCGGGCCAGGCCGAGGGCCACGAGGGTCACCAGCCACGGCAGTGCCGCGGCCACGTAACGCACGTTGAACGGCTTGACGTTCCTGACCGCCAAGAGGACCACGCCCACCAGTGGCACCACGACCCACAGCAGCAGCAGGGTCCGGCGCCGGTCCCAGCCGCGCAGCAGCGGAAGCAGCGCCGCCAGGGCCACCACCGCCCCCACCAGGATCACCGGCGCATGCTCGCGCACGGCGCCCAGGCGATCGAGGTGCAGCTCGCGCAACGCCGGCCCCAGGCTGAAACCGTAGAACAGCGACCAGCCGCTGAAGGGCAAGGCCCAGATGCTGAACGTGGTCTCCCCGCGCAGCGATTCGCCGGTGGCCGCGCCCGGCACCACGCGCCCCACCTCCCAGATGCCGAGGGCCTCCAGCAGCCAGGGCGCCGCCAGCAGGACGCCGCCCCCGAGGGCCAGCGACCACAGCGCCCACGACCCCGCCGTGCGGGGCCGGGCCCACCACAGGACGGTGACCCCGTATGCCAGCAGCAGGAAGACGAAGGCGAAGTTGCTGGCCAGGCCGCCGAACACCAGCACCGCCAGCAGCAGTGCCCGCGGCAGATCCAGCCCCCGTTGCAGGGCGTGCAGGAGCGCGAGACCCGACGCCACCGAGAAGAGGATCAGGAAGCTGTAGCCGCGGGCCTCCTGGGCGTACCACACGGCGAAGGGGCTGAGCGCCAGGAGCAGGGCCGCCAGCCGCCCGGCCTGCCGGCCGCCCAGCCGCGCGGCGAACACGCCCAGCAGCGGGACCGCCAGGGTCCCCGCCAGCGCGGCCGGTAACCGCAGCATGAAGGCGGAGTCCTGCCAGCGCAGCAACGGCCAGACGGCCGCGTGGTAGAGCGGCCCCTGGTAGGCCGCGAGGATCTGCTCGCCGAAATCGTATCCGCGCCCCGGGGCGACCAGTCCCCAGGTGAAGATCTCGTCGATCCAGAGCGACATGCCGTCCAGCCGCAGCAGCCGGAGCGCCAGCGCCAGCAGCGTGACCAGCACCAGGTAGCCCGCGCCACAACCGGCGGCGCTCCACTGCCCATCGCCCTCGAGCCAGCCCCCCGGCGGCACCAGCGAGTCTTGCCGGGTCGCGTCACTCACCGTCAGCCTCCGTCCCGTCGGCCAGGGTGTACTCCGTCAGCGTCGCCGCCACGCTGCCCACCGGCAGCTTGGTGGTCATCAGGACCGGGATGCGGTGCTCGTCGGCCGTGAGGTAGATCATGAGGTCGCCCTCGTGCTTGAAGATGCCGTCGCCGAGCATGATGGGCTGCACGACGTAGCAGTCGAAGGTGCCGAGATCCGTCTCCACCGCTTCCTGCCGGTGGACGATGACGCGGAGCTCGTAGGTGTCATCGGACTCGTGCGCGGTCAAGAATACGTCGCGCCCGACCTCCAGGTCCAGCGTCCGCACGTAGTAGAATGCGGACAGCGGGTCGTGGACGCCGGCGGGGATCTCGTACTCCCGGCCCTGGTGGTCGCGGGCGACGCCGGCCTCGTGATCGAAGACGATCTCCTCCGTCTTGCGGTACGACCCCTCCCGCAGCCGCTTCATGAAGTACCGAGAGAACAGGCCCTCCCGGTCCACGTAGCTGACCACCTTGTCGCGGACCCTGTAGAAGCCGGAGAAGAAGCGGTTGCTGCTGGCCGTGCTCTCGATGCGATAGCACGGATGGCCGCGGAAGTCCACCGTACCCACCACCGCGAGGGTGGCATCGCCCGCGTTGACCACGCCGTAGTCGATGGAGAAGACGAAGGACTCGCCCACGCCGAACGGCGCCGGACCCGGCGCGGGGGCCGGCGGTGCAGCCGCGGTGGACGTGTCGGCCGCCGCGGAGGTGTCGGCCACGGCGGTGGGGCCGGCCATGGCCAGGACCGCGGGCAGCGCCAGGAACCAGAGCAGGAGGGGGCGGAGCCGGCCAGGGTGCGGCGCGGCCGGGGCCAGGATGCGGATCATGGTCTGTCCTCCGCGGGATCGAGGGCGCCGGTGCGGACCAGCAGCTCGCCGGTCGCGCGCGCCACCGTGGCGGGCGCGAGCTGGTCCAGGCAGGGATGTCCCGCCACCGGGCAACGGGTCAGATCGCACGGCGCACAGGGCACCGGGTTGGTCACCGCAACATGCCGGGGGTGGTCCGGGTTCCAGCCTCCCGGATCGGTGGGCCCGAAGAGCGTGACCGTGGGCGTGCCCACCAGGGCGGCCAGGTGGCGCGCGCCGCTGTCGGTCCCCACCAGCGCCGAGCAGCGCCGCAGCAGATCGGTGAGCTCGGCCAGGTCGGTGGACGGCGCCACCGGCACGTCCGGCGCCCGGCCGAGGATGGCGTCCACGAGTTGCTGGTCGCCGGGGCCGGGGACCACCAGCGGAGCTGCGCCCCGTGCCACGAGCAGGTGGGCCAGGTCCGCCACGTGGGCGGCCGGCCAGGCCTTGGCGGGCCAGGTGGCGCTGAACACCAGGGCGACGGCGGGTGCACCGGGGGACCAGCCATCGCGCCAGGCCCGGTAATCCGCCCCCAGGGCCACCGCGGGCACGGTGGCCGTCGCCGCGCCCCCGGGACGCCACGGCGGCGGCGCCAGGCCGAGGGCCCGCAGCGGATCGAGGAAGGCCTCGCCCGCGAACTGGGAGAGTCGCCGTCCACCGAGACGGTTGCGCGGGACCCGCACGTTGTAGGCCCAGCGACGCCGGGGCAGGTCGTAGCCGACGCGCACGGGCGCCCCCGTCAGCGCGGTCCAGACCGCCGTCCGCGGGCTGCCCAGGAAGTCGATCACCAGCTGATAGCGGCCGGCGCGCAGCCGACGCCACCAGCCCAGTGCTCCCCCAGGCTGGGGCCAGGTGATCACGTGCAGGTCCCGGGCGAGGTCCTGCAGCAGCGGCGCGATGGGCCGGTCGACCACCAGGTCCACGCGCGCCCCCGGATAGGCCGCGAGCAGGTGCTGGACCGCCGGCAGGGTCACCAGCGCGTCACCCAGCGCCTTGCGGCGGATCACCAGGATGCGCTGCACCCCTGCCGGCGGCGTCCTCATGGCCGCTCCTGCCCGCCATCGCCGTCGGCGCGCAGGCCCGCCAGCGACCGGGCCACCGCGGCCGGTGTCAGCTCCGGGAGGCAGACGAAGGCGTCGCAACGGTGCCGGTGGCAGGGATGGCAGGCCGGCCGCGTGGCCAGGACCCGGTACGGACCGAGGCCCTCGTAGGGGAACCACGACCGGGGATCGGTGGGACCGAAGAGCGCCACGGTGGGCACCTGCATGGCGACCGCGGCGTGCATGATGCCGCCGTCCACGCTCACCACCTCGGCAGCGGCGCCCACGATGGCCAGCGCGGTCGCCAGGTCCAGCGGCGGCAGCAGGCCGCCGCCGGTGGCGGCGGTGTCCGGGCCCAGCACCGCGTACTCGCGCGGGCCACCGGGCGGGCAGAGCACCACCAGGGGGCGTCCGCGCTCCCGCAGGTCCCTCGCCAGGGCGAGCCAGTGCGTCGCGGGCCATTCCTTGGTGGGCCAGGTGGCCGCCGGGGCCAGGAGGGTGAACGGGCGCTCCCGGATCCCGAGGTCCGCGAGGGCCACGCGGGCGGGCCCCACCGGCCCGGGACGGGGCACGCGGGGCGCCAGGCCCCCTGGCGGGATCTCCTGGACGAGCCAGTCCAGGAACGGCCGGCCGTCGGCATGCCGCAGGGGCGCCAGGCGGCTCAGGTGCTCGCCGAGGCCGCCGCCGGCCACGGCGTAGAGATCGGGCCGCTGGTCGACCCCTGGCGCCAGGGCGGTGTGGGTGTAGAGCCGGCCGCGGCTGCGGCTCGTGGTCCCGCCGATCCGCGCCGGGATCCCGGCCAGACGCAGGAGCCACGCGGACCGCGGGTTGAAGAAGAGGTCCACCGCGAGATCGTACCGTCCGCGGCGCAGATCGCGGGCCGTGCCCACGGTGCCGTGGGCGGCGATGCCCGGCGCCTCCGCGTGTTGCGCCGCACGCTGGGCGGCGTCGCGCCCCCGGCGGCGCGAACCCAGGGCGTGCAGCCGCGCCAGCAGCGGATGACCGGCCAGCAGGGGCGCATGGCCGGCCTCGCAGAGGAAGCCGAGCTCCAGGGCGGGATCCCCCCGGCGCAGCGCCTGGAGCACCACGGTGGCCATGGCGATGTCGCCCAGGTACCGCAGGCGCGTGACCAGCACCCGCCGCAGCGGCCGGCCGTCCAGCCGCCAGCTCATGCCCGGTCCTCTCGCAGGACGTGATCGACGGCCGCCGGCAGGTCGGCCACCACCGGCACCTCCGTCCGGTCGGCCAGCCGGTGCTGCTGTGCCGCGCCGTGGCCGGTGCGCACCAGCACCGGCCGCAGGCCATGCTGGAGGGCGAGATCCACGTCGGAGACCTTGTCGCCGATGACCCAGGACCGCGCCGGGTCCCAGGCGAAGTGGGCCGCGGCCTCCTCCAGGAGGCCGGGCGCCGGCTTGCGGCAGCGGCAGCCCTGGTCCGGAGCATGGGGGCAGTAGAAGAACCCGTCCAGCGACGCGTCCGCCGCGGCCAGCAGGGCGGCGAGACGGGTCATCACCGCCTCGAGATCGGCGGCGGAGAAGCGCCCGCGGCCCAGTCCCGACTGGTTGGAGACGCCGATGAGCTGGTAGCCCGCGGTCCGGGCGCGCCGCAATGCCGCCGGCACCCCGGGGATGAGTTCCACGTCCCGGGCCCGGGCCAGGTAGTCGCGGTCCACCACCAGCACCCCGTCGCGGTCGAGGAAGAGCGTGGGTCCAGGCGTCGCCCGGAAGGGCCGGGAATCCTCGCCCGGCGGCAGCCAGCGCATCAG